>NZ_JBFBMM010000004.1:0-284618 GCF_040687055.1 Microbacterium sp. NPDC077184 | reverse complement strand
CCTGGCTCGAGCACTACAACACTGGACGACGCCACTCAGCCCTCGGAGGCAACCCCCCGATCAGCCGACTGCAACCAACGTCCTGACCCCGTACAACTAGATGTTGTGGTTTGCCTGTCGTACCTGTCTACATGGATACCTCGACGCAGACCACCACAACCACGCCCGAACCAGCCTCGACCGATGCCCCCGAACCACTCGGCGCACGCCTCGCGCGGGAGAGCCGCGCAGCGCAGGGCCTGCCTCCGGTCATCGCTGACCCACGGGTGCGTGAGCAACTGCAAGCCCTCTGCGGCCTGCCGAAGGCGCGGGGGCGTTAGGCGCGCCAGACGAACTCGACCCGATGTGCGAGAATCCCCGCCCGGTACACCTCACGGCGGGCATGAAACGCTTCGACGGTCTCATTGCGCCGCCTCGCCGGTGTCGCGCCGTTCATCCCCCTGGGCAGGGCGTGAACGAGGACGGCTTCAAGGACGAGACTGGCGGCCTGGTGCTGCCACATCGGGGTACGGTCGGCCCACTCCTGTGCGACGGTCGTCATATCAATCGACGGGCCAGTGTGCTCCGGCACCGTGGCGGCGTACTCGCGGCGGGTGCGTTCGATGCGTTCGGCGATCCGTGAGCGTTGCCGCACCCACATCGACTTGTCGATCAACCCGTCGTAGTAGTCATCATCGAGCCGGGCGAGGCGTTCCCGGTCGGCATCGAGCGTCGCGGCAAGCCCCACTCGTGCGGCCTGATCCGCGCCCGGAGACTGGCGCTTGGCGGGGTTGAGGGTGATCTGCTCGAACGTCGCGAGCACGGCTTCCTCCACGAGTTTGGTGAGGTCGCCGGAACGGATCGAGCGGTTGCACCCGCCCGGCACCTGTTGCACACACTGATACACCTGGCCGCGATGCAGCATGGCGCGTCCGCAGGTCGAGCAGCGGATCAGACCCGAGAACGGATACAGCCGTTTCGCCGCCCCACTGCCGGGCTGATGGAAGTTTCGGGCCTGCTTGCGGGCATCGAGCACATCGGAGACCTGCTGCCAGGTGTCCTCGTCCAAGATCGCGGGCCACGCGGCGGTCGTCTGCATCAGGGAGGTTTTCGACCGGGTGCCGTCCGGCAACAACGGTCGATACTCCCGTACCCCCTTGATCGAGGGGTTGCGCAGCACCAGTTTGAGTGTCCGATCCGACCACCGGCACCCGTGCGTCGTACGGATACCCCGCCGGTTCCAGTCGGTGAGAATCCGGTACAACGTCTCTCCGGCCAGCACCCGCCGCGCGGCTTCCCGCACCAACTCGGCAGCCTCGGGGTCGATCACGAGCGTGTGGTTCTCGGCGCGGTAGCCGAACGGCACCTGCCCACCATGCCAAGTGCCCTCGATGGCCTGCTGCTTCGCCGCCCGAGCGACACGGCGGGCGGTGTCGGCTGAGGACTTGTTCGCCATCGCGACCAGCACCCGCGCCATCGCCACATCAGAATCCGTATCCAACCTCAGCGAGCCGGTCACGGAGCGGACGCTGAAGCCGTTGAGTACCTTGGCGTCGATCAGGTCTTCCAAGTCTCTCGGGTCGCGCACCGCCCGATCCAGGTCGTAGGCGATCATCACCCCGGCGCGCTGCTCGCTGAGGTGCTTCAACATCGCGCGGAACTCCGGGCGCACCACGCGCCGCACCCGCTCACCCGTCGGGAGTGTGATCGTGCGCTGCTTGAACGCCGACGTGTCGTTCTCCCGGTACACCTGGGCGACTTCCCACCCGTGCGCTGCCGCATACGCCCGGCAGTCAGCTTCCTGCCGGTCAACACCGCGCTCGGTGCCCTCGGGATCATCACTGATCCGCACATACACCACCGCCCGCAACGACGGCGACGCCTGCGCCGTCGCCTGGTCGTTCGGCTCATTGCCTGCGGTTCGTTCCTGCTGATCGTGGCTCATCTCAGCCACCGCCTTCCTAGCTCTCATCGAGAGGTAGGTGCGTTTACAGAACCTCGGCTACCCGGAGGTAGAGCATCGTGAGGTCGCGTTGCGGGCGATCTCACGGTCGGCACCGTTCGACAGGGAGGGCAACGGATACCGTGACGCGCTGCACTGGTACGTCTTTGTCGATCTGCTTCTCACGTGCGAACCCGAAGATCCGCACGCGTTTCTTCTGTCGGCTGACAAGCGTGCGTTCGGACCAGCGCGACGGCGCGAACTCTTGGCCGAGATCGAGAAACTCGATGTGGAGTGGGAGGTGAAGATCCTTGAAAGCATCTCCGATTTCAAGGTTCCCGGGCAGTTCCTCGATGACGAGGGCTCATTGGACTACGAGCAGGAGCGACAGCTTCACGACGCGGTACAGGATGCGGTGCTGGCAGGCGGAACACCCAAGGACTTCACTCACTCGCTGGCAGCGAAGACCGAGTTCGACGTTGCTGATGTGCTTGAAGTCTTGTTACTGGATGTGAACGTGGAAGGGGTGCAGATCGAGCGAAAGTCGCGCGATCTATGGATCAACTACACCGCCCAGGCAACGTGCCTCGTGAAGCTCGAGAGCGTCGAGATCCTCGACGAGGACGCCGGCGACTACGCCACCCATCGGGACACCGCCGTATGGGTCCTGGATCTCAGCGGCAATGCTTACTCGTCAGGGAACCGCATCGACGAGGTCGCCTCCCTGCGTCTCGACACCATCGAAGGAGACGCACCGGCATAGATCGAAGGAGACGCACCGGCATAGACAGTGGGCGGGTAGGAGCTACCTCGAGGGCCGCCGGCGCGGCCGCCGCTGTTCAGGTGGGGCGTGCATCTGATCGGCACTCGGCTGTCCTCGCTTTATGTCGGCGGCCTTCGCGGTTCGGCGGTGACGCTCGGCAAGTCATCATGGACTTCGTGTACCGACGCCGAGTGTTCGAGGTTGCAAATGAGCTCGGCGTTGACGTGCGCACCGTGCTCGACGCGCTGCGGAGCCTGGGTGAGGCGGAAGTGCGCCCTGAGGCGCAGCTGAGTGAGTCGCTCGCTCGCAAGGTGCGAGTGCATTTGAATGGTGGCGGGGCTGTGCCGGAGCGGCGGCGGGGTGTGGAGCCAGCGCGCCGCCGGTCGAGGTTTGCTCAAGGCATTCGGGAGCAGCATGACGACGCAATCCGTCGCGTCATCCCCACCATCGCGGCGGGCTTGACCGTTGCCGCTCGGCTGCCCGAGGGTAACGAAGTCATCGTCGCATTCCACAACCGTGACGCCGTCGCGCGGTACGGGTTCTGCACCCTGTCGGGCGGGCCGCTGCCACCCACTGTGCTCAACGCTTCGGATGCACGGAGGCTGTTGGCGCCGTTGCGGGACGTTGACCGCGACTATGTCGCTCGCGGGTGGACGCCACCCAATCTCTACATCGCCTTCGACCTCGCCCATCAACACGTCTGGCTAGGAAGGTCGCTGAAGACGATCGGGCATCCTGGTGAACGATTGGCTGCGGACTCGCTCGTGCGGGTGCCACCCCCTAGCGCCGGTGAACCGCCCCGCATCAACCCTCGCGCACAGCTCTTCACCGCCAACAAAGTGCCGTCCGTCGTCGCGGCGGTCGGCGAGGGGTCGGATCGTCCCGAAGAAGCGTTCCTCCTTCACGAAGAGCTTCTGCGTCTGGCTGTCGACAGCCTCGTCGACGCGGACGTTCTCGATCCGCTGCCCGTGCATATCAACGCGATCTGGTTCTTCGCGCGCCCGATCGTGATGCAGCGGGCGGGCGACAGCGACCGCCATGTCCGCGCGGTCTGGTACCGGCAGGGCGGCTCGATGTGGCGCATACGCACATACGTTGCTGGCGTTGCGGGATCCGGCGCGGTCAATGTCAAACAGGTCGGGCCGCAGCTGTCCGGCCGCGTGCCATTCGTCCCGGTCTGGGATGACACCCGACCGGAACAGAAACTGCTTGCCGCGGTGTGGGCGTTAATGGCCCAGGGCGGCATAACTGAGTCGGAACGCGTCACAGGCGTCGTCGTGCCCAGCGGCGAGCCGCAGGGCGAGCTGACGATCGTGCGCGTGCAAGCGGGCAGCGATCACGTATCCGTCTATCGAGAGGGGAGCGACGGCGAGCCGCCCGATCGTGCGGCCTGGTCGGTTCGCGGCCACTGGCGGCGACAGCCCTACCCCTCACTCGGGCTCGACGACGACGGCCACGTGCGCACCCGACTGATCTGGATCGCGTCGTATGTGAAGGGTTCCCACGGAGCACCAGTCGAACCCAAGGTAATCGTGGTCAGTTCAAGGCCGGGAGAGGCCTGAGGGCCGACACGACCGGCAGTTGAAGGTTCTCGATACGAGATGCCAATTCCACGAGGTCTTTCGAGCGAGTTGCGAATTGCAGTGTCGTGGGGACGTAATCGCCGCCGCCGCCGCTGCCCGCCGCCCGCCGCCGCTGGCGCGCCAGCCAAGGGGCCGCGTGTAGATACGCTCGAAGTGGGCGTATTCTCCGACGAACGGGGCCGCGGTGCGGGAGTCTGGTCTAATCGGTGGATGGTCGCAGCTTCGTTGAAGCCGTTCCCAAAGTCCGTCCGGGTGATCGTGTCGCCGTGATCTCGCCGGCATTCGCCGCCCCAGCGATTTCGCCCGTTCTCCACGAGCAAGCGATGCGGCGTCTGAAGGAGGCGACCGGGTTCATCCCGGTCGAGTACCCCACGACGCGGCAACTCGGCGCGAGCGCGGAAGCCCGTGCGGCAGACGTGAACGCGGTGTTCGCGGATCGGAGCATTCGCGCGGTGCTGGCCGCCATCGGTGGTGATGACCAGATCACTGTCATTCCGCACTTCGATGCCGCCGTGATCGCGGCGAACCCGAAGCCGTTCCTCGGGTACAGCGATAACACGAACCTGCACAACCTTCTTTGGAACCTCGGCGTGCGGAGCTTCTACGGTGGATCCGGTCGACCTCGTCTACCCGTTCACGGGGAGGTGGCTCGTGCAGAACAGTCCGGCGAACCACGACCGACTCTGACCAGTCGCTCGCCTGTGCGCATCACGGAAGCATGACGTCCCCGGTTCGGTTCACCGAGCTCGCTGGGTGGACGCCGCAGCCCTACCGCTCCGTGTTCGTCTGGGTCGCGTTCGAGGAGCGCCTCGTCGCGACCGGCGAGAGGTACGGTCCCGACGATCACGCGGGAGTCTGGACGGCGGACGGGTTCCTGTCGCGGTGGTCCAGTCGGCTCGTCGATCAGGGATGGGAATGGATGGCTCCGCTCATCCGCCGACTCGCGGACGGCGAGGACCCGGAGCACGTGCGCACGGACGCGCTCCATGAGTACGCCGCTCGCCACGACGGCGCGGAACCGAACGTGACCATCTGGAACCTGGGCGTCGACCGACTCCGGTGAGGGCGAGTCAGCCGCGTTGCCGCCCCGCTCGTGGAGCCACGGCATGCGACGTTGGTGCCGTACTTTCCCCGGCGTCGGCGCCTTCCTCGAGGAGGTCGAGAGGCGTAGTTCCGTTTCTGAGCGGGCCAGCGGGAGGCGACGATGCCGCTACCGGCGTGTGGGATCCGGTGCTGCTGGCGATGAGGCTCATTGCGATGTGGGTGGCCGGGCGTAGTCAGGTCTCCATGTTCACGCGTGTCGCGCGCGGTGCCGACGTACTGCAGCGCGGTTGGCGCAGCGGACGCTGCAGTACCGCTGGCGGCCGTTGCGCGTGACGTCTACCACGACGTTGTGGCACGGGTCACCCGGGACTTTGCCGGCGTCGCATCGGTGAAGGCGGTGCATTCCCCGCGTTGTCAGGTGGAGTGCGGTGCCGACGCTGATGACGGCCTCCAGCACATGCGGCAGGGCTTGGTCTTGGTCTCGATAGTGGAGGTGCCAGCCTTCATCATGGTGGTCGGTTAGGCGCGGGTAGGCGGCCGCCTCTGCGAGGTGTTGGTTGAGGAGGTCGGCGCGTCGTTGCGGCAAAGGTTCATCAACGACTTCGAGCCATCGGTCGATTACCCTGCGGACACCGGTGTAGTCGTCCGCTTGCGGATTCGCGAACGGCGTCTGCATCCCATAAGACTCCGCACGGTCGACAATGCCCGCTCGATCTTCGGGCCAGTCGTTTGCCAGTGACGCGGCGAGCAGGACCGCGTACTCGCCGTAAGGGTTGAGATGCATAAGGGCATTACATCACACTGGAACGTGAATCGTTGGAAGGAACTGACTATGACGGTGCTGGGTACTGGACTCCCGTGGGCCGCGGTCGGCGGGATGGGGTTGGCGGCGTTGGTGATGGTGCTCACGCCTGGGCCGAACATGATCTATCTCGTGTCGCGCAGTATCGCTCAGGGGCGAATCGCAGGTCTGGTCTCGCTGGCGGGGACGGGCGTGGGATTCCTCACCTACATGACGATGGCGAACCTGGGGCTCAGTGTCGTGTTCGTTGTGGTTCCGTGGCTCTACATCGGTCTGAAGGCCGCAGGAGTGCTGTACCTCGCCTGGCTCGCGTTCAAGACGTTCCGCCCAGGAGGGACAGGACTGTTCGAACCCGGACCGCTCACCCGCGATACGCACGGGAAGCTCTTCCGGATGGGGCTGTTTACCAACCTGCTGAATCCGAAGGCGGCGGTGATGTACCTGGCGATCATCCCGCAGTTCATCGACACATCGCACGGCAACCCGATTGCGCAGGGGTTCACGCTCGGCACAGTCCAGATCACTGTCAGCGTGATCGTCAACGCAGCAATCGTGCTGGCCGCCGGGACGATCGCAGGATTCATCGGAACCCGCCCGTCCTGGCTCAAGTGGCAGCGCCGCATCACCGGCAGCCTTCTTGCCGCGGTCGCCGTCATGCTGGCCAGGGAAGTTCCCCAGGCTGCCCGCGCGTAGACAACCTGCAGGTGGTCGCGCGCGTGTGGCCAGCGCGCCAGCCATCGCAGCGCCGATGTAACCTGAAATGGACGAATCCGTTCAACCGATTCGTTGCGACATCGACTGATCGCTCTCGCGGCACACGTCGTGAGTGCCACGTGCGCACGAGCGCCGACGACGGCAACCCCGTACATCAGAAGCCGAGGGCGTGGACAGCTGAGCGTGTATGTCAACGGCCGCAGAATGGGAGCGAGATGAACCTGCGGGAAGAGCTTCTGCGTGTCTACGAGGACGCGCGGTCCAACCGGTCCTCCGAGGAGAACGAGACGACGGATCGTGCGGCTGCGGAGCTCTTCGACGCCGGTACGGCAGACCGCGCGAAGGCCGTCGGAGACGTGGCGCCGGTGTTTTCTCTCCCCAGCGCCACTGGCGAAACGGTGACCTTGAGTGATCTGCTTGAGGATGGCCCCGTGGTGCTGAGCTTTTACCGAGGCAGCTGGTGCCCGTATTGCAATCTCGAGCTGCGGGCGCTTCAAGCGAACATCATGGAGTTCAAGGCGCGCAACGCGCGGCTCGTTGCGATCTCGCCGCAGGTGCCTGACGAGTCATTGTCGACCGCTGAGAAACACAGCCTCACTTTGACGTTCTGAGCGACGTGGGGGCCACTGTCTCCCAAAGCTACGGCCTGTCCTTCGTCATTCCTACGGAGCTGGCTGCGCTCTACGAGCGACGAGGTCACGATCTCATCCGTCGAAACGGTGGCGATGGTCGAACGCTTGTGATCCCCGCGACCTATGTGATCAGGCAGAGCGGGTCTATATCGTGGTCGTTCGTGGACAGCGACCACACCAGACGTGCGGAACCGCGGGACATCATCGCAGCGCTCGATGCGATCCGCTGACTGCTGCAGAGGCGACGGACGGAGGAGTCACGCGCCTCTCGTGCGACCGTGCGCGCTGCGACGCAACTCCCGGCTGGTTGTGGACGGAGATCGGTCATGCAGCGCGGCGATCTCCGTTGGCCGCGCACCTCGGCTCGCGAGATCGCGATCAGAACGCGCTCCTCTTCGAAAAGAAGCCTCGAGGAGATGGGGAGAAGCGAAAGCGGGCCAGGGCTGTGGCACGACCTTCACCGCGCTATCCTTGCGCCGCACCGCGGTGCCATCGCGCCGGGGGTACGCGGCCGTCCGCATCGCGCCGACCTCGCGGGCGGCGGCCGCCAGCGGCTGCACTGAGCGAGCAACTCCGTGAACCGGTTCCACGTCAACGAGTTCGGCCTACGCCCGGGGCCCGGACGGGCAGATCGATCGTCGCGTGCCGGGGTGATTCCGGCGCTGACATCTGGCTCGACCGTTCCTGCCGACCGAGGGTGGTCAATGGCTTAAGACCGTTGCCGTGACGGTGGTGATGCCGACGATGACGACGAACCCGCGGAACAGGCCTGCGGGGAGTCGTCTTGCGAACCTGCCGCCGACCAATCCTCCCAGGATCGAGCCGAGAGCAACGAGGGCGACGATGGGCCACGAGATCAGTTCTGGTGAGACGAAGATGAAGACCGTGGCGGCGATGATGTTGACCGCGGCGACGCTGGCGTTCTTCACGGCGTTGAGTTCTTGCATCAGCAACGTCGTCGTGATCCCGAGCAGGGCGACGAGGAGGATCCCCTGCGCTGCACTGAAGTAGCCACCATAAACTCCGAGCAGGAACGCGCCGACCACGGAGGCGACTTTCGAACCTCGGCGAGGGAATGGCGTCGCGTCGACGTCGTCGGTTGCCGCCACGCGGCCGATGCGGTTCTTGATGGCGGGTCCGCTGAGTACCAGAAGCGTACCGATACCAATCAGCCAAGGGATGACGGCAGCGAAGATGTCGGCGGACAAGTGCAGGAGGAGGAGCGCGCCGGTGACGCCGCCGGCGCTGGATGAGGGAAGCAGTAGGCGAGTAACGCGGTAGTGTGCGCGCAGCTCGCGTCGGTAGACGAATACCCCCGACAGGCTGCCGGGCACGATGCCGACCGTGTTCGCCATCGTCGCCGTCAACGGCGGAAACCCCAGCAGAACGAGGATGGGGAAGGACGCCAGTGTCCCCGCGCCTACGACGACGTTCAGACCTCCTGCAAGGAAGCCTGCGCCGACGACCGCCGCTCCTCGCAGAAGCGGCGCGATTTCTATCAGCACGTTGGCCTCCTCCTCGCCCGGGTCACAAGATGTCCCGGAGGCCTTCAAGGCTTCCAAAAGTGCGCTGGACGCAGGTTGATAGAATCGGAAGGGATGTACGCGAAATCCGAAAGCTAGTTCGTGGCGCCCAACTTGCGGGATCTGGAGCTGTTCGTCGCGATCATCGACGCCGGCTCGATCACGGCGGGCGCCCGCGCCGTGGGGGTCTCGCTGTCGTCGGCCAGCAGCCGGATCGCTCTACTGGAACGGCAAGAGCGAGTCGAGCTGTTGTCGCGTCGACGAGGTGGGATCGTGCCGACCACGGCCGGCACGACCCTGGCGATACATGCCCGTGCCCTTCTCGAACGTGCTGATGAACTGCGGCAGGCGATGGACGGGCTGCGCGGGGACTCTGCCCACGAGATCCGGCTCGCCAGCAACACATCAGCCGTCGATACCTTGACCGAGTTCCTGGCCGCGACTCTCGCACGATTCCCTACGATGCGGATCGCGGTGGTCGAGACAAGCAGCGTCGAGGTCGCGTCTCGGGTCCGCGAGGGGGGTGCTGACCTCGGGATCGTTTCCCTCCCACCGACGGGCGACGGTTTGATCGCTCGTGAGTTATGGGCGGATCCCCTTGTCGTCGTTCGTGGCTCGGTGTTCCGCGGAGACGACGTGGCTCCTTCCTTCGAGGAGGTGATGCGGGGGCCGCTGATCGGGTTGCCAGCGGCAAACCCGCTTCAGACACTCATCGACGAGCAGGCGCGCATCCTCGGTGTGTCACCGGCGTACCGCGTGCGGTTGCCAACCCTCAACGCGGTGTACGCCGTCGCCAGCACTGGGGCTGGCGCGGCGATCGTCCCGTATGGGACCGTCAGCCGCTCTCCCACACTGCCTGCTGCCATACATCCGGTGGCAGAGGAATGGGCCGACCGCCGCGCACTCCTCATCACTCGGTCTACCTACGTTCCGTCCCCCGCGCAGCAGGAGTTCATCGACGCGCTTCTGCGCTACCGGGATGAAGTCGATGTCACCGAGCCGCTCGGAGTCGTCATCCTCGGCTCGCCCCCTGAGCAAGCCCGCCGCGGGTAGCGAACCCGATACGAGATCCACCCCGGTCGGTGATAGAGCTGTACGCCAAGCTCGGAAAGGACCTCGGCACCAGTTAGTGAGCGTTGCCGAGCGTAACGACTCGCTGGCGCAGCGCGGCAAGATTCCGGCTGGCCCAAGCAACCCAGACCGCACCGAGAGCGTCTGTTACTGGAATGCAAGGTCGGCTACCGATCGGCGATCCTCCCCTCACCCCCTCCGAACGGGAGCAGATGCTCAGCGCACCGATGTTGTTGACGACCACGAGTGCATGGAACAACGCGCGTAGGCAGTCTGCCGTGGCCCGTGCCAATTCCACTCATCGTGGCCGGATTCATATCCGGAGCCCGCGACGATGATCGTGAAGCAAATGGCCGACACCACGAGCGCCACAATGACGGGCACGAGCGCCCTGAACTATCGATAACAACTCGTGGGCGCAGCGAGGACCCCGGCGTTCACGTCCGGCGCTGTCAGAGCTCGATCACGTACTTGACTCCGCGTGAGCGGCCGCCGGCGCCAAGCCGTCGGGCACGCGCGCGACGTGGGCACTGGTCACGAGAACCTTCTCCGCCCAGGTGCCGCTGCCACCGGGCAGGGGCGCCTCGTGGACGAGGTCGAACACGGCGATGGGAATCGCGTAAGCGAGTGAGACGGCGTTGCACAGGTCGACGAGCGGGTGGATCGAGGGCAATTCCCCGTCGCTCTTGAATCAGCGTGGCAGCGCTTCCGACGCGCACCGGTACTGGGTGGGTTTGAGTCCCATCTGACTGAATGCGCGCCGCCAGGCGACGATCTCGGGGAACTCGCTCTCCGGTCGTTCGGAGAGGCGCATGGAGGCCCGCTCGCGGAATGGTGCCGCGGTCGCCGAGACGTCCGCCGTGTCGGTCACGCCATCGAGGGTGAGTGTCGCGACGGCGAGCTGAGGGAAATGAGCGCGCAGCGCCGAGTCATGAACTGAGCTGCATCAGCGGGTTTCGAGGGCGAGACGGCCGGCGAGCAGCCCATACGTGCCCGCGAAGGTGCGACGCAGCCACGCCATGACCTTCGGGCGCGTGATGACCTGGTTGCGCATCCCCGCGGCGAACACCCCATACAGCGCAAACACGACGAACGTCAACGCCATAAACACAAGGCTGAGCCAGATCATGTGCCACGTGCCTTTCGCCTCGCCCGCGGGAACGAACTGAGGGAGGAACGCGAAGAAAAAGATGGTCAGCTTCGGATTAAGCAGGTTGATGAGCACGGCGGTACGGATGACCCGCCAGAACGAAACCGGGGCGGGGTTCGCGTCGCCGTCGATCATCGTCTTGTCGCGGAATGTCTGCCAGGCGAGGTAAAGCAGATAGGCGACACCGAGCCACTTGATCGTCTGGAACGCGATCGCGGAGGCATTCAGGATCGCGGCCAGTCCGGTGATCGCGGCCACCATGTGAGGGATGACCCCGAGGGTGCAGCCGAACGCCGCAATAATGCCAGCCTTTGCGCCGCGGGAGAGCCCAGCGGCGATCGAGTAGACGGCGCCGGTGCCGGGGGTGGCGACCACCACGAGGGTGGTCAGCAGGAATGCAATGCTCATCGTCGTCCTTCGAGAGTCGTTGCTTCCGCACAGTACCGCGTCCGCGTAATCCCGAAATACACGAGCGATCAGCCGAAGACGAGCGAATCGCCCAGATGGACACCGTGTAGACATTCGTCCGCGAGATCGGGATGGCATGAAGTCGCGCCCCTCGGGTAGCGAGGTCATGGTCGTGTCGCGGTTACACGTCATCACGCTGGCGGACGATCGGCAGCCACAACTCCGTCGTCGCGGAACGGAAGTCTTCAGCGCGATCGAGGATCGCGACGATCGAGGGGCCTGGTCGCAGCAGCCACGGGTTCGACGGAAACCACTCGGATGCCGATGCCGCATACGTCTCCTGCAGAGCCGCGGGATATGGTCCAGATGCCCGGAACACAGCCCACGTGCCGGCAGGAACCTCGATCACGTCGAGTCCTTCCGGCGTGGTCGTCGCGGCGTCCCGGGCAACGCCGTGCAGATAGGTCAGTGTGCTTCCCTCGGTGTAGTCGGAATCGACATCTGCGCTTATCTGAAGCAGTCCGTGAGGATCCGTGTTGCCGAGCGCCGTCAGTCGCGCGTGCTCGTGCGCCGGCAGAGAAGCGACGTGCGCTTGGATGTGAGGATTCGCGCTCCGGTGGATGAGCGGAACGCGTGCAGCATGGCCGACGAGCCGGAACGCGGGTCGATCCACGATACGCGTGTCCATCGACGTGGCGCCGTGGACAGTCAGTCGCAGCGTGAGTTGCGGCTGTGACCGAAGCGGGCCGCCGTTCGTCCGCACCTCGATAGGCGCCGCACCGTGGACCGCCCGGAACGCACGTCCGAATGCCTCGGCCGAGCCATAACCAAATCGAACCGCAACCTGGAGAAGCGGATCGCCCGCGATGACGTCGGCCGCGGCGACCGTCATCCGCCGACGCCGCACATACTCGGACAACGGCATGCCGACAAGCGATGCGAACATCCGCCGCAAGTGGTACTCCGTGGTGCCGAAGGAAGCAGCCAGCGCACCGATGTCGAGGTCGTCGGACAGATCCGCTTCGACGACCTCGATGAGCCTGTTGAGCTCACTGATCACACAAGCCTCCCTTCATTCCAATTCTGCTTGCCGGGGTGCAGTGGTTTGTCCGAACGTGCGACTCCGATCCGAGCGGGCCGGCTCGTGACGGCCGGCGACGTCCGACGACACGCAACACCACACACCATCAGGCGTCCCGGGCGCCTTCACCCGACTTGATCGGTCTCCAATTGTCGGGCGCTGGACCCGGCGTGACGAACACCCTGGAAATCGTCTCGCACCACGAGAGTCCAAGCTGAAGGGAAGCATGTTAGACGCCCGTATCGTCGAGCGGACGGCCTTCCGCCTGATCGGTTACGCCGCGTGCGTCCCGGTCGTGTCGGAATTCCGGAATCCTCATGTCGAGGCACACATCACGGCGCTGTCTGCGGAGAACGTGGAGCGGCTCCGAGCACTGGGCTGCTCGGAGCCCTCGGGTCTGCTTCAGGTGAGTACGGAGGTCGACGCCGACTACGCAGTGAACAGTCGGTTCACGTTCATGGTCGGTGTCGCCCTCGATGCGGCTCCGCCCGCACCTGAGCGCCTCGATGTGATCGAGGTTCCTGCCGGCAAATGGGCGGTGTTCCGCACGGGCGCTCCTTTTGCGTCGGCCTGGATGGACATTGTCAGCGAGTGGTTTCCGTCACACCCGTGGCGCCTGCGTCCGGGGCCGTCGATCGTCACTGAGCGCCGACCAGGCGAGCAGCGCGCCGCAACCGCCGAGGTCTGGATTCCCGTTGAACGCGCGTAAGCCAACTCTGCGCGTCTCCCGGCCGAACGCAAGATTCCAACAGTGGGAAGCTCTGCTCCACAACCGCAACAAGCGCCAGCGGGCCGGCGAGTTCATCGTGCAGGGTGTGCGCCCCATCAGCCTCGCACTCGAGCGGGGCTGGCCGATCCGCGCAGTCCTCTATGACGCGGATCGGCCGCTGTCGCGGTGGGGTGCACAGGTTATCGAAGGATCAGGAGGCGAGCGGGTAGCCGTCGCGGCTCAGCTGCTGCATCAGTTGAGCGACCAAGACGACGGCTCCCCCGAGCTGATCGCCGTAGCCGCCGTGCCGGACGATCAGCTGTCTCGCATACCTATGGGGCCGTCGTTCCTCGGGATGGCATTCGACCGCCCCTCCCTGCCCGGCAACATCGGCACGATCATCCGTTCATTGGATGCCTTCGGCGGGTCGGGCCTGATCGTCACCGGACACGGCGCAGATCCGTACGACCCCAGAGCCGTCCGCGCCTCCACTGGGTCGCTGTTCGCGGTGCCGGTGATCCGACAACCATCTCATCAACCACTGGTGACCTGGGTACGGGAGCAACGCGCTGCGGGCATCCCCCTCACGATCGTCGGAACCGACGAGAACGGGTCCGACGACATCGCCGACGTGGATCTGACAGGCCCCGTCCTGCTCGCGATCGGCAATGAGAACGCCGGACTCAGCGCGGGATGGCGCGATGCGTGCGATGTCGTCGCACGCATCCCCATCGGCGGCGCCGCCAGCTCGCTGAACGCTGCCAACGCGGCATCGATCGCTCTCTACGAGGCCGCGCGCCAGCGCGGACGGGCATAGGCACGCGAATGGCCTACCGCTACGCCGTCACGCGAGAGAGTTACGCCGACCTCTCCGGCGGCGTGCTCCACTCTGCCCCCGGGTTCCCCGCCTTCCCCGCACGCCTCGCCAGCGAGATGTTCCAGCGAGCATTGGCGCTCACCCCGAACCCCACCGCCCAGGTATGGGATCCATGCTGCGGCAGCGGCCACCTCCTCACCACTCTCACACTCCTGCATAGAGACAGAATCACCAGCGTCCTCGGCTCCGACGTCGATCACGCGGCGCTGGAACTCGCCCGGAAGAACCTCGCCCTTCTGAGCAAGCACGGCATGACCGCCCGCGCGAATGAACTGCAGGCCCGCGCCGAGCGCCTGAGCAAACCCGCCTACCTCGATGCCGCCGCCGCTGCACAGCGACTCGCTCGCCGGCTCGCGTCAGGCGACGGCTCATTCGACTACAACATCGCACCAGCCGACGTCTTCGACCCCGCACAACTCCGGCGCGCGTTGAACGGGCGACGCCCCAATGTCGTGGTCACCGATATCCCCTACGGCGAGCAGACAGCGTGGCACGGACCGGATGCTGCACGAGGCCTCGACGGCATGCTGAATTCGCTGGAAGAGGTACTCGACGAGGGAACCGTGATCGCAGTGACGACCCGCGCCCGCAAGGTGCGCCTAACCGGCCCCCGGCGACCTCTCGCATGGTTCCGAATCGGAAGCCGAGCAGTCATCCTCTGCCGCATCGCCAGCCGACTCCAGCATCGAGTTTGAATCTTCCGTGTAGCTCGTCAGCATTGTTCCTTCGGGCAGAAAATTCGTGGGGCTGCATAGAGCCCGGTTACAGCGTTGAGCACTGTCTTGGTTCCGACCGTACTGGCCGGCGACGTTGTTGGAAGCTAGCAGCGATTATCGCCCAAGCACCATCGGACCACGGATCAGATCGGCTACGCAGCGAAGTGTTCTTCGTAAAGGATCCCCTCACGGCCGAAGCGGCGTTTGCAGATCTTCCCGAAATGCGCGAGGGCGTCGACGCGATGGCAATCGGGCCGGGTGTCCTGTACTTCTCGCGGGTAGCCGCGCAAGCGACCAAGACCCGCGTTCAGCGCGTACTCGCTATGCCGATGTTTCAACAGATGACAGTCCGAACCTGGCGCGTAACTACACGGCTGCTCGAACTGCTCGACAACGGTTAGCCTCCGCACGCATCCCGAAATTGATCGTTTCCGGATTCGACGTGATCGCTCGGCCCCTGAAACTTGAAACGCGATCGAGTCAGGGAGAAACGCGCTAATGTCCGTTCTCTTTTGAGTCGGAATCTCGTGCCGCTGATTCACCGCGATCGAGGTTCCTCAGCTCCGCAAGGTCGTCGTGAGTGAGGTTGAAATCGAAGATCTGCGCGTTCTCCCGCAGCTGTCTGGGGTCGTCCGCGCGCGGAATCGGGACGATGTTGTGCTGCACATGCCACCGCAACAACACCTGCGCGGGGGTGCGACCGACCCGGTCTGCGATGTCTACCACGACGGGATGTGTGAGCAAGGGGCCGCCGCGCCCGAGCGGACTCCAGGCCTCGGTCACGATGCCCCACCGCTTGTGCAGATCACGGATATCGTCGCGCGCCAGGTCGGCACTCAGTTGGATCTGGTTGACGTCGGGCACGCGTCCGGTAGCGGCGACGATCCGTTCCAGATGTGGTCGTTTGAAGTTTGAGACGCCGATCGCCCCGACCCGCCCCTGCTCGACGAGTCTTACAAGACCCCGCCAGGCCGCAACGTAGGTGTCGAGCCAAGGCACTGGCCAGTGAATGAGGAATAGATCGAGGTAGTCGAGCCCGGTCCGTCTGAGGCTCTCGTCATAGGCGCGCTGGACACCATCTACGCTGTGATTCTCCTTGTTGAACTTGCTGGTGACGAAGATCTCCTCGCGAGCGATCCCGCTCTCTCGGATCGCCGCGCCAACCGGGGCCTCGTTGAGGTACTTGTGAGACGTGTCGATCAGTCGATAGCCGATGTCGAGCGCCAGCGCGACCATCTCGTGCACCGCGTCGCCCTTGAGCGGCCACGTGCCGAGACCCAGACGCGGAATCGAGTGTCCGTGGAGGAGCGGGATCGGGGCGGGGTTCACTGGAGCACCCCCGTGATTAGCCCAACGCCTCGCTCAACCGCATCGAGGCGTCCTTGAGTGCTCGCCCGAAGGTCGCGACTTTCGAGACCGGAAGACGATGGACTGGGGCAGCGAGGTTGATGGCGAGATTGATGCCTGCTGAGTTCGCGACCGAGACTGCGACCGATGCCACACCGTCCTCGCTCTCCTCGCGGTTCGTCGAGTAGCCCTGGCGCCGAACGGTTTCGAGTTCCTTCTCGAGGTCCGCAAGGGACTGAACGGTATGCGAGGTCACCGCGGGGAGTGAGTCCGTTGGAAACAAGCGCCCGAGCTGTTCTGTCGGCAGGCTGGCAAGCATCGCCTTGCCGGTCGAGGTCGCGTACGCCGGGATCTCCCGTCCGAGGCGTGAGGCGACGCGGACTGCCGCCGCCGGCTCGGACGCCGCGATGAAGCGGACGTTCGCGCCTTCGAGGGTGCCGAGATGGCTCGTCTCGCCCATCGAGGAACTGAGATCCTCGAGGATCGGCTGCGCCAGGCGCGGAAGATCCATGCGCCGGAAAATTGAGAAGGCCACGCTCGTGAGTGTCGGACCCGGACCGTAGGTCTTCGTGCGCGGATCCTGACGGGCGAATCCGCGCCAGATGAGCATTGCGAGGATGCGGTGCGCCGTCGAAGACGCCACCCCGAGTTCGGCGCTGACGTCGGTCAGCCTTACCTCCGTACGCTCGCCAAGAAGGATGAGCAACCGCAGTGCGTTGTCCACTGACTCGATCGGGTATTGGGGCGCTACACCGTCGCCGGGCGATTTCTGCACAACAGAAATCGTATCGCCTTGTGGTCACGGGGACCATCCTCAGACCGCGGGCGTGACCGACCGCGCGCCGTCGCCGGTCAGGCGCGCCGCGACCTCGGCTCGATCGGTTCTCGTAGCCACCGCTCGCCGCGTGCTAACGAGCGCCCGCGGCCAGTTGACGACGAGCGCGCCGGTCAGTGAGTCGTCACTCTCCGAGTAAAGTACGGCGAAGCGCTGGTCCTCCTCGGACCCGATGATGACGATGTCGTCGGCGCCGGTGCGCCCGACCACCTGGATCTTCCAGTCGTACTGGTCGCTCCAGACATACTCGGTCGTGTCGTAGTCCTCGCAATCATCAGGGTGGACGATGTTGTGTGCGACGACGCGAGCCTGATCAACGGCATTGGTCCAATGTTCGAGGCGCAGCGAGACGTTGCGCGACGCACTCGCCCAACGTGCGATATCGCCGACGGCAAAGATCTCAGGATGCCCGATGGCCCGCAGCCCAGAGTCGCAGGTCACCCCGTTGTCGAGTTCGATGCCGGAACCCTCGAGCCACTCTGTGTTGACCACAGCTCCGATACCGACGAGAGCTGCATCGGCCTCGATGATCTCGCCGCCATCGAGCACCACGCGCACCCCGTCTGCCGTCTGTTCGACGCCTTCGACTGTCCTTCCGAAGTACTCCTCGACGCCCTCCTGGGCATACTTGCGGCTGAAGATCTGGCCGACTTCGGCATTGAGCACCCGCGACATCGGCGCCGGGAACGGGTCAACCATGCTGACCCGTACGCCCGCCGTGATCGCGGTTGCGGCAGCCTCCCCCCCGATGAAGCCTGCGCCGATGACCACAAGGTGCCGCGCTGTGGCCAGCTCATCCCGCAAGCGCTCGGCATCGCCGCTGGTACGCAGCAAGTGAATATGCTCACCTTCACCCCACGGAGAGCGACGGGCGCGTGACCCGGTGGCGATCACGAGTGTGTCGTATGAGACGGCTGTACCGTCCTCGAGCGTCACAACCTGGCCTTCGAGGTTGAGGGATGCCGCGGGCGTGCCGAAGATTGAGATGGCTCCGATCCCCCGCGTCTCGTGCTCGGAGAGAAGCTCGATCTCGTGTCGCGCCGTCTCACCGGTGAGGTACTTCTTCGAGAGCGGAGGTTTGTCGTAGGTGGGATGGCGTTCCTGGTCAATCAGGACGATCTCGCCCTCGAATCCCTCGCTTCGAAGGGCTTGGGCGGTCTTGAGCCCACCAACAGAGGCGCCGACGATGACGACCCGCGACACGTCAGTCCTCCACAACCAAGGCGGAGACGGGGCAGCTGCGCGCCGCCTCCTCTACTCGCTTGCGGTCACTGTCGGGCAGGTCCTCGCGCAGAACGATCACTAGGGCGTCGTCATCTAGGTCGAAGTAGTCGCCCGCGGCGACAACGCAATTGGCGTAGCCCTGGCAGGCGCTGCGGTCGGCGATGATCCGTGCCATCGGTCTCTCCTTTTCTACTGCGGTCGCATTTCGGGAAACATCGGCTGGTCAGGCCGCGCGATCATCTCGGAGAACGTCTGCGTGGTCTGCCAGGTCAGGGCCTCGAGTTCCATGGGGTCGATCGCGATCCACTGGCCAGTTTTCGGGGCGTCGATCAGTAGCCTCGTGCCGTTGTGAGTTTCCACGCGGCGCACTTCGATCTCCGAAAACTCGTTGGCGATGACGAGCGGCTCTCCGACGGTGCGGGCGACAAGACGCTCGCGCTCCGCCGCCGCAGCCGCCGCGGCATCACGATCGACGTCGGCACCCTCCCAGTCGAGGCCGCTCACAGGAAGATCGCCAGGTTCTGGGTGCGGAGCACCGACTCGTCCACCATGATCACCCGACGTGCCAACTGCAGGTCGTCACCGACGCGACGCAATACGTCCTCGCGGTGAGCGGAGATGATTGACGGCTCGTTGACGTCTCCCCGGCTGCGGAACAGCAGGACGGCGGAGTCGACGATGAGCTCGTCCTCGACCGAGGACAGGAACACACGCACGTTCGTCACGTAGTGACGCAGGCGTGAGGGAGGGTCCTCCGTCCAAGCGTGTTCAGTCAGGAATCGCGCGACCCGGCGGCTGAGCGAGTACTTATTCTCGTCCCAGTGCGACATCCCCCTCGCCGTCGTGAAGGAAGACCCGAGAGCCGTCGTCTGACGCACCGGCATGATGTAGTGAATATCCTCTGTAAGCGTCTCAAGCCAGTGCTCGTACCGTTGCTCGTCGAGGGTGTAAGCCTCTTCAATCAACCAACGATGCGCCTCGAGATGCAGTTCGTCGGAGAACAGTAGGGACCGCCCGACTCGATCGGCGCGCGTGGCGTGGGCGCCGAGAGGCGATTGCCCGGAAATCTGGACACCGGTCTCGGTGTTCATCATGCGGGTGCCTCCCCGTTGTTGGTGATGCCTGTACCGATGCTCGCGACCTGCACCTCGACTTCGTCATCGGTGTCGAGGTAGTCGGCCCAACGATCGAGCAGATGACGCTGGTTGTACTCGCCGTAACCAACGTGCGCGACGCCTGGACCGGCGAACTGTTCAGGCGTCAGCGCAGCGACGACCGGAGTGTCGTCTTTGAGAGTCCCCATCCGACTGTTGAGCAGGAGCCGTCGAGCCATCGAACCCTTGGCAGTCGTGGTCAGCGAGACCCAGTTCTCGACATCGTCCTGCTCGAACATTCCCGTGCTACCGAAGCACATAAGGTAGGCCTTGTACGAGAGCTCCTTGAACTCCTCCGGCGCCTCGGCATCGACCGCGAACCAGGAGTAGACCTCCGTCTCGTTCTCGCTAATGGGCTGCCACGAACGGATCGAGATGAAGGGCAGCACGTCGTCCCCGTCCTCCACCTTCGGCCAGTTGTGCACGAAACTCATGTTCGGGAAGAGCGATGCCGCTGAGATCATAAACCCGTCACGGCCAATCACATCGAGCTGCTCAGGCGACCATTGCTCCTTCATCCGCTCGATCATCGCGTCGGGATATCCGACGTAGCGCAGCCGCTCCTCGAGGCTGCCCGGCGGGAGCTTGTAGGTCGTGCCGCCGCCGTTGCCGGCCCAGTACGTGTTGCCGTCCTTGCGCTTCTCCGCCTTCGGCTCACGGAACAACCCGATCTCGACGACCGAGGTGTGGGTCTGGGGCGTGTGATACATGTCGCCGGCGAAGTTCTCGGCGCCGATCTTCCAGTTCGCGTTGACGCGCCACCGCTGCGGGCCACGCAGCTCGATGCCCTTGGCGCTCTGCCCGGTGTAGTAGTCGAGGTAGAACGCGAAGTCGCCGATGTATTCCCGCAGGGTCGGCGCGTTCGGGTCCATGCTGATGAAGATCAGACCGTTGTATGTGTCCAGGTTCGGCGCCGGGAGCAGTCGTGCACCCTTCTTGTTGAACCCTGCCTCACCCCCGTAGGCCTCCTCGTGGAACGGGAGGCCCATAATCCGGCCGTCGTTGCGGTATGACCACCCGTGGTAGGGGCAACGGAAGTGGGAGGCGTTGCCGACCTCGGCGCGGCATACCTGCATCCCGCGGTGCAGGCACATGTTGAAGTGCGCCCGAATCTCACCACTCTCGTCGCGCACGACGATAAACGAGTCGTCGAGCACATGCCGCACCACGTAGTCACCGGGCTGAGGGATCTCGGATTCATGTCCGACGAAAATCCACGCGCGGCTGAAGAGCTTGCTCTTCTCCTGCTCGAAGATCTCCTCGTCGTTATAGATGTGCGCCGGGATCATGCCGCGCCGCACGTCCTCGAAGATTGTCGTCTTGCTCGCCATTGGGCCGCTGCTTCCTGATGTCAGAGTCCTATTCCGCGCCTTGAAGATGATGTCGGTCGAGACCGGTTTTCTTTAAGACAGAATCTGATTCTGCTAGATTTTCCAGGAATTCGCAATCGGAGATCACGCCTCGAAGGAGAAGTGGATGATGAACGACTACGTCGACGAACGCATGCTCGTCGCCAATGCTTGCCGCGTGCTCGCGGTCCGGGGGCTCGTGGACGACATCCTCGGGCACGTCAGCCTGCGGGTCGACGACGACACCGTCCTCATCCGAGCCCGCGGACCGCAGGAGCGAGGGCTGCGTTTCACCACCGCCGACGACATCCTCGCCGTGCCCCTCGAGGGATCGTTCGAGCTCGCCGGCGGGTACCGGGCGCCGAACGAGCTGTCTCTGCATCTTGAGCTGCTGCGCCGCAATCCTGCGGCCCGATCCGTCGTCCACGCGCATCCGCCGGCTGTCGTCGCGTTCTCGCTAACCGGACGGACACTGCTACCGATTGTCGGTGCCTTCAACATCCCCGCTATGCGGATGGCGCGCGACGGCATCCCCGCGCACCCCTCGTCTGCGCTGATCCGCAACCACGCACGCGCGACGGCCATGGCGGACGATTTCGGCACGCGGCCGGTCGGCATCCTGCGCGGTCACGGCCTCACGGCCGTCGGCGAGAGCGTCCCGCAGGCCGTCATCCGCGCGATCAATGTCGACAGCCTCGCTCGCGTGCACCTCGCCGTTCTGCAGGCAGGGGCCGAGCCTATACCGATCGATGACAACGACCTCGCCGACCTGCCCGACCTGGGTGACGCATTCAACGACGGGCATCTCTGGCGATTCCTGCTGCAGGAACTTGCTGAGCAACGGCTCCTGCTGTAGTCAGGCCATCACAGATGTCCGGAGCCCGGGTCGCGATCAACTGCACCATCCTCACCGCCGCGGGCGTACATTTGGACCGAGCCACTCCGTCACCAGGTTGAGCACCGCATCGCTGTTCGACTCCTGCATCAGCATGTGGCCGTTGCCAGCCACGTTCGCTGCCGTCAACGCGACGAACCTGACATCGCCGCCCCGCTCGGCGAGCCAGTCTGCAGTCGCGCGGTCCGACTCGATCGGATGATCGGTGTCGTGGGTACCGACCATCACGAGGGTCGGTAGGCCGTCCAACTCCCTGTCGCCGATGTGGACCTGCGCACCGCGGACGTTCTGCCGCTCGAGGAGGAGCCCGGCTGGGATTGGCACCAGCTGTGAACGGAGCTCGTCCAGGTGACCGGGTGGGAACTGCTCGCTCGCACCGACCAGCTTCGCCTCGATGAACTCTGGTCCGGGATGCCACCAGCCGCGACGGGGAAGCCTCCAGGTGAGCGGGCGTCCCTGGACGACGATGTGATCGGCGTCCTCTTCCAGCACGGCGGGCTCGGGCTGGATATCCCCGGGGGGAGCGGGCGCCAGCGCGACTAGGGCGATCAGTGAATCCCGATGGTGGAAAGCGACCCGATAGCCGAAAGCGGCGGACATGGAGTGGACCACGAGGACAACCGGGCCGCCGAGCGCAGCGATTAGCTCCACGATCGCGCCGGCGACCGCCGCCCCATCCAGCGGCGTGTCGGGGTCCCATGCGCCGCCAGCCGACAACCCAGGCCACGTCATCACGACCGCGCGGTATCCGGCCTCGGCGAGACGGGGCGCCCACCCGGGTCGCCCGCCGATCGCTCGACTCCAGCCATCGGGGCCCACCCCCCCGCCGTGAACGAGCAGCACCGTCGCACGGGCGGGGCCGCCGGGCAGCCATTCGGCGTAAGCGACGGTCCCAGCGGAAGTCGCGAAAGAGCGAAACGTCGTCACGACATGACGGAGACGATGGCTGCTGCCAGTTCCACAGGGCGCGTCAACATTGCCTGGTGGCTCCCCGGCGAGCTCGCGGTCGTGGGGTTCGTGAGCCGGTCTGCTGATGCGCGGTACAACTCCTGCGGCACAGCCCGATCCTCTTGCAGGAAGATGTAGCCGCTCGGCACGTCACCGGTGCCGGCCGTCCGAAGACGGATCGGCTCGTCGAGCCAACCGCCAGGCGACGGCACCAGACGAGGCTCGACCTGCGCGTGAAGCTCCTCCGATCCGTCCTGCAAGAAAGCCGTCATGAATAGCTGCGGCGGGATCGGCACGCTCTGGTCGGGCGAGGACGCGGCTGTGCCACGGGCGAAATTCGCCAACTCGGCGGGGAGGATCGCATTGATCGACTCGCCGTCGGCGAGTACCCACGCGTCGATGAAGATCGCCTGCTCCACCTGCTCCGGCATCGCCTCAGCTACGAGTTGGATGAGCGGGCCGCCGCCACTGTGGCCGACTACGACGAACCGGTCCCACCCCTTGTCGGCGATCCGGCCGATGAGATTGTCCGCCATGGTCGAGAGCGTGACACCTGCACGGTCGTCGTTGTCACCGTGACCCTGCAAGGTTGGGGCCCATACCTCGTGGCCTGCCTTCGTGAGCTCAGCGACAACGCCGTCCCACGCCCAACCACCCTGCCAACCTCCATGAACCAAGACGATGCGCATTCTGGAACTCCTTTGTTCACCGACGGCGGGTTCCGTCGGATGGAATCCCACTCTACCTAGCAGAATCTGTGCAGAACAACAGTCCTGTTCAATCCCTTCAGAAAGGGTCATTCGTACTCGTCGAGCTTCCGGAGGACGGTCTATCTGAGCGGCGTCTCACGGAGGTCCTGCAGCATGATCGCCCGGTTCAGGGGCGAGATGCATTGCGGGACCTCTCTGGCCAGCGTGACCGCCACTGCGCCGAGCGGGGTGCCGGATCCATGTGAGTCGCGTCGACACGAATCCGGAGATTGTGCCGGCGCCCAGCACGATGAGGGAGTTGACGATCATCCTGACGATGATCTGAACTCCGCCGAGAACGAATCCCTGAGCGGTCGTGTTTCCCTGCCCGTGATCTATGAACTGCGGGATGATCGCGAGTTACATGACAGCGGCCTTGGGGTTGAGCAGGTTGGTGACGAGCCCCATCCGGAACAGCTTCGACCGGGAGTCGCGCGCGTGGGATTGTGTCTCGAATAGCCCGTTGCCGCCGGGGCGCAGGGTTGCGGACGCCAGCCACGCGAGATAGAGCACTCCAGCGGCTGTCCCGGTCCAGCTCACCTTGACAGGGCTCTCAGGGGTGAGTGCTCGACCGGACGATCCCCCGCGGACTCGCCATGGAGCCACGGCCAAGGAATGCGGAGATCGAGGACGCCGGTCGCGCTGAGCAACACCGGGATGAGGAGAAGAGTGAGCCGCCCCGTCGGCGATCGCCCTCGCCTCTGAACGGCGCGGCTGCTCACTCGTTAACACACTCTAGGTCGATCTGCCTGCCGCAAGCGGGCATCTGAGTTGAGTCGGACCAACTGTAGGAAAATGCCATTTCGCGTGGAATCCTGGCCCTGAAACCGTTGCCAACTACCGTGGAATCGCGAGGGGTTCATGCCATCTCGAGCGGGAACCCACACTGACTGTAGGTTCTCGGCGAAGATGGCGGATTCTCAGATGAAGTGGCGGACAAATGGCGGATCCGCCATGTTCCTGAGAACGCTGCATGTAGTCGGACGTGAGGGCGCCGAGTATGCGGGACGAGAGACGGCGACTCTTCCGCAAGATGTCCGAGGTCGGCCGTACGCTGAATCAGCGCCCGCACCCGGGCCGCTGGGGAGAGGTGCTCCATGACGGTTCTCGAGTCTTTCGCTACCCTGCAGTCGGTTGTCGACGCGGATGTGAAGGTCGTGCAGATTGCCCGTGACCGTCGCGACACCTTCACGTCCGCGTTGCTGACCGCGCCGGATGTGAAGGTGGTGTGGGGGTCGGGTTCGCTCGCCCGCAGTACCCAGCTGCAGCCGGTGCATGATGTGGATCTCGTGGTCGAGTTCGATCAGGACGAGCACCCGGACTGGGGCGAGGACGGGGGCTCTGCCGAAGAGGCGATCGAGCGTTGCCATGATCTGGTGAACGATCTCCTCTCCGTGTCCCACGGATCGCGCGCGCAGCTGGTGCGCCTGATCCGCACCGCCGACCGCAATCGCGCCGCGAAGTGTTTCGTCGATCCGCCGGAGCAGGACAACGCGTTCACTGTCGATGTGATGCCAGCGTTGCGACGTCCGGACGGGATCCTGATCCCGTTCAAGAAGGAGGAGCGCTGGTCGCTCGCAGACCCTGAGTACCTCATCAACGAGGTCGCACGGCGGCAGCAGGACTGGTCGTTGTTTCGCCCGCTGGTCCGGGTCCTCAAGTACTGGTCGCGTCAGCATGAAGATGTGACCGGCACGGTCAAGTCGCTCGTGATGGAGGTTCTCGCGTTGGACTGCCTGTCGGTGAGCAACAACCGACCCGAGGCGTTGAAGAACTTCTTCGTCAACGCCTCGACGCACTCCTTGCGCGTTGAAGATCCCGCGGAGCTCTCCGGGTTGATCCAGCCGAGTCTGGACGTGGCCGGTCTGCGCAGGTCCCTAGAGGATGCAGCAGCTGACGCCGTCGCGGCGCTTCGGGCCGTCGCCTCCAATGATCAGCCGGCCGCGACACGTCACTGGCAGTCCGTCTTCGGGACTGCGTTCCCGCTCGTACTGCCTCCCGGTGGAGCGGGAGAGACTGGGCCGCGTCCGGTTCGCGATTCCCCGCAGGGCTGACCTTGATCCTCCGCAGCTGGTGGGAGGATGACCCGGGTCGTCTCGCGCAGGAGATCGACGACATCGGTTCGGTGGCCCCCGCCCTCGAGTGGACGCCCGAAGGTGCCGGTCACTTCAGCGGCGCACTCCCGGTATGGCCATTCACACGACCCGAACCAGCCGGGCTGTCAAACCTCGTCGACCAGCCGCTGCGCGCGCGGGTCGCGTACGGGCACGGCTTCCCCGCGGTCCCACCAATCCTCTACCCTTTGGAACCGCAGCCCGACGTCACCCTGCGAAGCTTCACCCAGTACCACGTGCTCCCCAATGGCGGCCTCTGCCTGCTCCGTGATGCCGACCAGTGGGACCTCTTCTCGCGGACCAGCGATCTGATCCTGAAAGCGTCGGGATGGATGATCGAGTTCGCCCTGTTTCAGCGCGGCAAGATCCCGAACATGACAGTCAACGGCATCGTCACCGACGAGCAACTCGATCACTTGATCACCGCGACCGCGGAAGAGACAGCGTGACCGAGCACAGCGCATGAGTGGCGAGAACTGGCTGGTGCTGTTGCCCACCGAAGCGATGGAGGTCATCGACAAGTCGTACGCGTGGGGCAATCTCACCTGCCGTCTGTCCGCACCGGACAAGGCCGCCATAGTCGTCGCCCTCTCGAACGAAGACTCGGACCTCGTCCATCTCACGGAGGATCCCGACCACTTCCTCACGGTCGCCGACTTCAATCGCGTCGGCCACTGGTACCGAGTGCCGGCGGACGCCGCGTTTTGCGCGTACCTTCTCACCCACCAACACGCGACAATGCCCTTCGACGCCTTCCAGACCCTCGTCCCGCAGGCGATCGCACCGCTTCCCGGCCAATGGCACATCGCCGTGACCTTCTGTCCCGACCCTCCGGAGATCCGCGATGGGGAACGGCTTCCGGCCTGGTCGGCGTGGACGATCTCGAACGACACCGTCCGCCCCATTTCTTTGGACATCCAGGACGGAACCCAGCATGTGACCGCCCTTGGAAGCCTCTGGCCAACCAGCCTCCTCTCGACCTCGCGGGCGCTCCTGCTAGGCGCCGGCAGCATCGGAGGAGCCGCAGCCGAAGCACTCGCAAGCTACGGAGTTGGCCACATCGACCTGGTCGATCCTGACAAGATCCTCTTCCACAACGTTCCCCGGCACGTCCTCGCTGCCGCGAGCGTTGGAATGTCCAAAGTGGATGGATTAAAGGCATCCCTGAACAGGCAGTGGCCGGAAAGCAACATCAGCCCATGGCCCATCGACCTCACCGCCAACGCCAACATCACCCGACCCCTGATTGACGCCGCCGACATCATCATCTGCACCGTCGACGGAGTCGAACCCCGACGCGTCGCAAACTACCTTGCACGCCGTGCGGGCAAACCGATTGTGTTCGCCTGCGTCCTCGCCGACGGCAGATACGGAGAGATTCTGCGCATCCGTGCACTGCCCGAGGTCGGATGCCTCGACTGTCAGCGTCGATACATGCGCGACAACGGAATGATCGATCCCGAACCGAGCCTGGACCGAGGCTACGGGGACGGCACCCGACACAACCCGATGACCGCAATAGGTGGAGACCTTCACCTCGTTGGGAGCATCGCAGCGAAAGTCGCCGTCGCGACTCTCTTGCAAAACGCCGGTGAAGTCGATCAGACCCTCACCGATGACAACCTCGTCATCGCCCTCCGCCCATCACCCGGCTACGCCGCCCCCTTCGATGCGCGACGAGCACTCCACCCGCACTGGTCCTCCGCGACGCCCCCTTACCCGGACTGCCCCGCATGCCATCGCCACCCGTGAGCTGGACCGTCGGTATCACCCAGGGTGCGCTCACATCGATCAGAACGATCATCGCGAGAAGCGACCCCACGCTCGAAACCGGCGGTGCACTCTTCGGACACGAAAACGCCCTCGTCATTACATCCGCCTCCGCACCCGGTCCGAACGCCGTCCACCAACCCGGCTACTTCCTCCGTGACCTCGAATACACCCAACTCGCCGCGGACCGCGCCCACAAGGTCGACCGCTCACAATGGATCGGAGAATGGCACACCCATCCCAACGGTCCGCCAGAACCCAGCCCGCTGGATCTCAACACCTACATCTCCCACCTCGTCGACTTGGAACTTCGCTTCCATCGATTCATCGCGCTTATTGGGTCACCGAATCCCCGCCCGCACCTGAGCGTATGGGTGCTCGCGCAATCGCCAGACGGCATCGAACTCCACCGTGCCGCGCTCGCACTCACAGCAACCGATCAGGGCTCGCGGAACCAGATGCCACCCGGCGAAGCCACTGAAGTCCAACATCGAAGTTGAGGTTTCACCAGTACCGGCCGCTGCCCACATCATTGCTGACCGCTATGCGCGACGGGTAGAACTACGTCGTGGACCTACACAAAGCGCGTGGCGTCCGAACACGAACATTCGACACCATCCCCGCGGGCGATCTCCCAGCCGCGTCCATTGAAAGCGAGACCACCCATGTCCGAACCGTTCGACCTTGCCAAGGCATATACGGCGAAGCAGGACCACATGCTCACAGGGCTGGGGCTCATGCCGCAGTTCACAGATCATCCCGGCACCAAGGGTGACGCCACCGAGGAGCAATGGGTCAGCGTGCTCCGGGAGTTTCTTCCCCAGCGATACGGGGTCGGGCCAATCTTCGCAATCGACTCCCTCGGGCAACAGAGCGGACAGATCGACATTGCGATCTTCGATCGACAGTACTCGCCCCTTTTTTTCGAGCAGGGCGACGTCCGCTTCGTGCCGGTCGAGAGCTTGTACGCCGTTTGTGAGGTGAAGCCCAGAATGAACAAGGAGAACCTCGACTACGCCCGGGACAAGGTCGCCAGCGTTCGCCGACTTCACCGCACCTCAGCGGAGATCCGGCATGCAGGCGGTACGTATCCAGCTCAGGATCCGGAAGCCAAGCCGATCCTGGGTGTCTTTCTCAGCACGGATCTTGATTGGGGAGATATCCGCGGTGCTGCAGCTGTGGGCTCGATCACCGAGCCTCAGCCCACGGGGCTCGATCTCGGCATTGCTGTCCGAGGAGGCGCCTTCGATCAGACTGACGGGGTCGCGTACTCCCCAGGAGGACAGGAACTGATCTGGTTCGCGACGCGTCTGTATCGCGCACTTTCCCGGCTGGGAACAGCTCTAGCAATCGATCTGGATGCCTATTACGTTCCGCTGCAGTCCCCAGGCAGTTAGGAAGCCGTGCGCTCGGCCGATGCGGCTTCCCGGTCGGCGGCGTAGCGTCGCGCGGCTTCCCACCAGTAGTTGTCACGGATCCGGTAGAGCAGGGTCCGCTCTCCGGGCACGCGTCCGACGAACTCAAGGAAGTGTGCGTCGCGGAGCTTGTGGATCAGTGGGTGGACGATGCTCCCCAACAGTCCAGTCGCTTCGACGATCTGCTTGGGAGAGAAGGTGTCGCCTTCGAGGGCGGCGATCTCTATGACGACAGCGTTCATGTAGCTGTTGCCGAAGAACAGCCGCGACTCCGCTGGTGCGATCGGCTCCACTATCGTCATGCCCCGAGTTTCGCATACGTCACCGACGTCCGGCACGTGCGCGAGGTGATTCCGAGGCGACTTCCTTCCCGGTGTTGTCTATCTGACGTACACAACTTGATTCTGGTCGTTTCGAGAGTACAGTGAATGTGACATTCACTAGAACGTACGTCACGTAGTACGTAATTGACCGATTCGCAAGAGCAACTCGGTATGACGTGTGTTACGTATTCGTGGTGGTTTCGTGCATGGATGCACGCGTGTGTGGGCGCCCATGATGGCGACATGTTCACAAACCGCCGGACCGCAGGGGCTGGTTCGTTTCCGTTGTCGTACCAGGGAGCGTCGGGGCTGTGACCGGGCTGGCGTCGACGGTTCAGATTCGCAGGTCAGACGATCACGTCGATGTCATCGCCTTGAATGATGTTCGTCTTCGTCAGTTCGATACCGCGGTGCCGTGGCGGGAGTTTCGTTGGTACCGCAAGCAGCGACACTTCTCCGGCTCGTACTGGTCGGCGACGATGGAGGCCCCGGTGGGGTACGAGTCGCGGTTGGAGTATGTGAACCTGCTGCTGGCCGACTTCGACCCGCGGGTGGTGTGGATCCTCTCGCAGCCGTTTCTGCTCGACGGCGATGATCGCGGCACGCGCCGCAAGCACGTCCCGGATTACCTGTTCGTCCACGCCGATGAGTCGGGGTGCGTGGTTGATGTGAAGCCGGCTGAGAAGTTGTCACGCCCGAAAGTGCGCGATTCTCTGGGATGGTCGCGGCGCGTGATCGAGGGGCACGGCTGGGAGTACCGGGTGCAATCCGAGCCCGATCCTGTCGTGCTGGCGAACGTGCGGTTCCTCGCCGGGTATAGGCGGCGCTTCCAGTTCCTCGAGTCCGAAGTCGATGGCGCAGCAGAGTTGCTATCCACTCCGGTCACATTCGGCGAAGCGGTGCGAGCTGTCACGGCGATCACTGCCGATCCGCGATTGGCTCGGTCCGTTGTGTTGCACCTGATGTGGACGCGGCGCCTGCACACGGACCTCACCCGCGTGCTCGACATCACCAGCCTCCTGGAGACATGAGTGTCGAGCGCGACGATCCACACACCCGCAGATCAACGAGAAGGGAAACGCGTCCGATGAAGAACACCTGGAAGGTCAGCCCGGGGGCCCAGATTGCCTACGACGGAAAGATGTGCACGGTCGCGGAGATCGGTGATGGCGCCGTCATCGTCCGCACCGCGGATGGGCGCACTCGCCGTCTCCGCATGATCGATGTGCTGCAACCGGAGTCGGAAGGCGGCAGAGTGCACGTGCCAGGCAGGGTGGGCGACGACGAGCAGACGCAACCTTTGATGCTTGTCTGGTCGGACGCAACCCAGTCCGCTCAGGCGGGTGCTCACCATCGGGCGGATCACGTCCGTGAGGTGCTCACGGGATACCGGTCGGGCAGTCGTGAGGTCGCCCGAGAGGGCGAGCCACGACTGGAGTACCACCCGCAACGGCCGCTCCGAGAGCGACAGAAGGCCAAGGCCAAAGAGCTCGACATAGGCCTACGGACCCTGGAGCGATGGGTCTCCCGGTATCGAGACACCGGGGAAGCGGGTCTCATCGATACCCGGATGTCACGGACGGGTGCGGCACTGACAAACTTCGACCCGCGGTGGGTTGACGCCGCGCGAACGATACTCGATGAGCAGGACGATCAGTCCAAGGTGCAGAAGAAGATCATCCTCGCCCGGATCCGCGCACGCATCGAGAGACTTCACGGCCCCGACGTCGTCACATTCCCGTCCACCGCCAGCGCATACCGGGGCTTGGACGAGCTCACCCGCGGACGAGGCACTTTCGCGGGTTCCACGAAGGCAAAGAGATCGATCGCGAACCGGCCCGCCGCTCCCTACGGACGGTTGACCGCGTCACGTCCCGGTGAGTTCGTACTTCTTGACACCACCCCACTGAATGTGTTCGCCGTCGCTCCGGTGACGGGCAAGTGGGTCTGCGCGGACCTCACGGTCGCGATCGATCTCTACTCACGGTGCATTCTCGGGCTGCGCTTGACGCCAGGATCGACCAAGTCCATCGACGTGTCCGGTGTTCTCGTCGAAGCGATGCTGCCGTTCGACCTACCGGGCAGTTGGGATACCGCCGCTCGTGTCCCGTATCACGGCGTGCCTGACACGGTGCTCGTCGACCCCACCCGAACCGATGTCGCCCGTTTCACACGCGCCGGCATCTTGCCCGAGACGATCGTCGTGGACCACGGTCGCCCTTTCCTCTCCGAGCATGTCACCACCGCGTGCGCCCGACTGGGCATATCAATCCAGCCAGCCCGTATCTACCAGCCCACCGACAAGAGCCCGGTGGAGCGCTTCTTTCGCACTCTCGACTCTCTCCTGCAGGAGCTCCCCGGCTACAAGGGTGCGGACGTGTCGGGTCGTGGGGACGATGTTGAGGGTGAGGCGGTGTATACGGTTCCGCAGTTGGAGCAGATCATCCGCGAGTGGATCGCGACGGTCTATCACCTCCGCCCGCATGAGTCGCTCGCCGATCCCAGCCTCCCGGGTGTGAAGTTGAGTCCGGCGCAGAAGTATGACCAGGGGCTCGCTGTCGCGGGTTCGCTGCGGATGCCGACGGACCGGAATGTGCTGTTGGAGCTGCTGCCGGTGGTGAAGCGTCAGTTCAACCACTATGGGGTGGAGATTCACAATCTTCGCTACACGGGGGATTCGGTGGCGAAGTACCGCAACCGGGCCCGGTCGATCCACCGGGACACGGGCACGGAGTGGCCGTTCGTGGTGAACCCGGACGACCTGACGAAGATCTACTTCCACGACCCGGAGGATCACACCTGGCACACCCTGGAGTGGGAGCACAAGGACGCGTTCGACACCCCGTTCAGTTTGGACGCGTTGGAGTATGCGAAGAAGATTGCGATCCGGCAGGGCCGCCCCTCGCAGGTCGATGATGTTGCCGCGCAGTTGCTCGAGGACTGGGGCGCGGGCCGAGGGTTGACACCGTCGGAGCGGCGGATGAGCGCCCGGATGGCGGCCCGCCTGGATGAGAAGAACCCCGATCCGGAAGGGGTGTGGTCGTTGCGGACGGTGCAACGGATGCTGGACGCAGAACTCACGGCCGGGTCGGACCTGGCGACGGAGCTGACCGGCGGGGTGAGGGATCCGAGGACACGGGTCGATGTGCCGGAGACCGGAGATGATGACGACGAGGACGACATCGACGAGCCCACCATCCGTGGCGACTACCGCTTCGAGCCGATGGAGATGCTCCGATGACAACCACCCAGCCCCAGCCGCAGGCGGGAGCACGGCAGCGGAGCCTGTCCACCTACGAGGGGTGGAACGACTTCGCAGAACGCCCAGCCCGGACCCGTCCGGACACCCTCACGCTGAAGCGGCTGGCGGCGCTATCCACGCAGGAGCGTGTCGGGTATGACTTGGCGCGGCGTCAGTGGCACGCGAACATCCTGCTGCGCACCCGACAGGTGCAGGAGATCGAGTTGCAACTCGGCGACATCCTGGACTCGAACCTGCAAGACGCCGACCGGGTGAAGTCAGCGGCGGCGATCGACGCGCCGCCGGCGCTCGGGAAGTCCACGGTGGTGAACAACTTCGGTCGAGTGTTCCACCAGCAGCGGATCGCGGAGGCCGGGGAGTGGCTGGATCAGGACCGGGACGTGCGGCACCTGCCGGTGTGTCATGTGACGTTGACGGGCCGGCCGACGATCAAGGGTCTGCACATGATGATCCTCGGGTTCTACGCCCACCCCGCCACCGCCGGGATCCTGCACCGCTCGATGGCGGGTAGAGATCTTGCCCGGGCAGCCGCGGAGTGCATCGAACGCCACGACACGCGCCTGGTGATCGTTGATGATCTCCACTTCCTGCGGATGAATACCCGTGACGGGGTAGAGGTCGCGAACCAGTTGAAGTGGCTCTCGAATGAATACAACGCCACGTTCCTGTTCGCCGGTGTCGCCCTCCGCAAGCGGGGACTCGTCGGGGAGGGCCAGACCGGCGAAGGCGCAGCAATGGCGCAGACCTTCCGACGGTGGACAGTCCTCAGCCTGGAACCTTTCACCCTCGCCCACAAACGCGGCCGCGATGAATGGGACCGGCTGCTGTTCGGCATCGACCAGGCCCTCGTGCTGACCGACGGGAGAGACGGGATGCTCGTCGACCTCTCGCGGTACCTGTTCGCCCGCACGACCGGGAACATCGGGTCGCTGATGGACCTGATCCGCCGCGGCGCATCGCGCGCAATCCGCACCGGCAGGGAACGCATCGATCGGGAGCTGCTCGATGATATTCGCATCGACGAGGGCGCCGAGACGGAACGTCGTGAGCTGGAGGCGAAGCTGGAACGGCAGCTTCGAAGCCAGAGAGCGGGCCGCCGCCGAAAGACCCAGGGTGGCGAGGTGGCAGCCGCATGACCGGCAAGGCCGCGACGCGTTCCGACGAGGTGCGGGTGCTGCCGTTTCGGGTGCGGCCACTGCCGGATGAGCCGTTCGATTCCTGGCTGGAGAAGATGGCGGCCACCTATGGGGCGACGATGAACGAGATGGCATGCGCGCTCGGTCTCATCGAGCAGGAGAAGGGTTTGGCTGTATCGGCGACCGCGTGGATGGCGGACAAGTGGGCCACAACCCTCACCGAGGAGCAGGCTGCCCGGCTTGAGGCTTCCACGGGCATCCCTGCCGATCAGTTTCACGAGATGACGAGGATGCGCTTCGCCCGTCACGCGATCCGCTATACCCGGCAGGGTCGGATCAGCGCGCAATGCCCGGCTGCAGGGACCGCGGGACGATACTGCCCGGAATGCCTGGTCGATTCGGGTGGACGGTGGCGGATGTCGTGGCAGTTCCCGTTCGGGTTCGCCTGTGCCCGCCACCGCCGCCTTCTCGTGGATCGGTGCCAGACCTGTGATCTTCCTGCCCGACACCGCGCTCACCCGCTCGCACTTGTTCCCGTTCCCGGGCGTTGCCACAATCCCGTGCGGGGTCCGGGGAGGGGTCCGCAGGCCAACCGGTGTCGCGCGGACCTCACCGAGGACCGGACCCGCACGCCGGTGCCGCAGGCGGTGCTGGATGCGCAACGGGCGATGATGCGCATCGTCTCCACCGGTCAGGCGCAGTTCGGGATCTATGCTGATGCACCGCAGCCGGCCGTGCCTGTGTTGGAAGACATTCGGCTACTGTCCCGCACCGCGCGGGACGCAATCGTCGGCGGTCACAGCATCGACGCGAGCCCGCTGGGCCGGGAGCTCATTGGGCTGTTCGAGATGAGCGAGGACTGGACGAGGGCGATCCGGGCGCGACCAGACTCTGCCGTCGGGGCCGCTGTCGGCACCACCCTCGGTCACCGCGCACTGACCAATCCGGCCGCGATCATCTCCCTGCTGCAGGGGCGGCTGGCGCACAGCACGTCGTACACCGCGCACACACCACAACTACAGACCCTGATCGCGGCCGCGCTGGGTCGCCGCCGCCGCCCCACCGTGTTTCTGCAGTCCGCACCGCCGTCGGGCGTCAGCCCGGAAGAGCGAGCACGGAAAGTGCCGGCACAGTTGTGGGGGGACTGGATCGCCCAGTACGCCCCACTGCGGGTCGACAACGAGATCGCCGCGTCCGCGCTGGCAGCAGCGGTCGTGTTTACCGGCACGAGGCTCACACACTCCGCCGCGCTCGCGCTGCTCGATCCGCACGCACCGTCACGGCAGGTGACGCACGTGATGCGTGAGCTGGGCCGCAGCACTCACCACGTGACGACCCTGCACGCGGTCCTCCGCCTGGCAGCTCTATTGGACACGCAAGACGTGCCCATCGACTACGCCCGCCGCCGCCACCTCGACTACACCGATCTCCTGCCCGAATCACAGTGGGGGCAGCTCTGCCGGGACGCGGGCGTGTCCCCAGGGAGCGGACGACGCTGGGAGTTGGCGCGCGCAGCCCTGTACCAAGAACTCTCCGGGAACCCGCTGCGTGCGATGCCTACGGCGTGGCACACGACCAGGGCGAGCCCGCCCGCCGTAGCCCGCTTCGTAGAGGAGCTCCCGCCGGCGGTGCGGGCGGCGCTCGATCAGATCGCCGCAGAGTTCCTCGTCGCCAACGGCATTCAGGAGCCCGTCACCTGGACACCCGAACCCACCCCTCAGCTCCCGGAAGTCGGACCCCAGATCGCGCCGTCGTGGCCGCCCATCCGGCCGGCACGAGCGACAGCGACAGAAGCCATGCCACCAGACCGGCTGACGCAGGTGTACGCGGCGGGAGCTTCCACCTACACGATCGCCGCAGACACGAGGGTGTCTCGGCAGACAGTGGGTCGCATTCTCGCCGACGCGGGCACCCGGACTCGAAGGGGACGACCCCGCACCTTCGACCTCGACCCCCGTTGGCTCCGCGATCACTATGAAACGAAGCACTGGACCATCGCACAGATCGCGCAGCTCGCCGGCTGTAGCGAGATGACCATCAACCGGCATTTGCATAGCGCCGGCATCCCGGTCCGCCCACGCGGGGCGCGCATCAACGGGTCTACCTCGGACGCAGGCAGGCAACGATCTGACCCGCCCGCCCCGCGGGGCCCATCACAGGCTCACGGACTCCGTCGCAGCACTCCCGTCGAGCCATCGACGAATACTCGAATTCCAGACACGCGAAGGACGTCGGCATGACGCAGAAGAAACGAACTTCCAGTCGGCTGCGGCACGACGCGCGGGAACGCGTGAAGGTGACAGGAGAGAAGTACACCACGGCGCTGAAGGCAGTCATGGATGCGGGTTCATCCAGCAGCCGAGCTGGAGGACGAGATCAGGGCGAGGAGCCTGCGGGTCCCGCCGACACGCAACGCGCACCCGACGACACCCGTGACCGGAGCTGAGTCCGGGGTGGGATCTCTGCGATGACGGTCGAGGGCAAGGAATGCGTGGTGTCGGCCGACTCAGGCCGGGAGGACAAGCCGTGGTCGGCACCTCACCTCGCGCCGCTGTTCATTGAACTCACCGCTGACGAGACGGCGCCGGTGTGGGCGCGTCGCGCTGTGACATTCCTCCATCGCTACGCCCGCGAACACGGCCAATCCCCGACCTTCCGGGAAGTATTCCCGGAGCTCGCGTCGCACGATCTCAGCGCCGCGGAGCATCAGGCTGCCTGGACGTCGTCGTCGCCGCGGTACCTGACGATGGTGCACTGGCAGCGTTGTGGATGGATCCGCTTCCGACGAGAACCGCGGACCCTCCGATCCGGCCCCGCGGCAGGCGAACTGTTCATACCGTCGCCCGCGCCGAAAGCGCGTCCGAGGCAGTCCTAAGCCTTGGCGGTGTTCCCGGGGGAGTCGGGGTGGGAAGAGTAGAGCGCGCCGAGGAGTTCCTCCAGCGCGACGCGCAGTTCGTTGTAGCCCATCGTGTAGAACATCGCGTCGGAGTTCGAGGTTTCGGTGGCGTCGAGGTTGGCGAGGAGTTGACGGGCTTCACGGACCGCCACATCGAGCCACGGCTCGACATCCGGTAGGCCCCGGACCCACTCGTCGATGACGGTGAACGGGATGGGCGCGTATGCGTGGGCGTCGACGCCGACGTGGAACTGGTGCCCATTCGGGCCGTGGTCGCGTGCGTGCGTGTGACCGTGCAACAGCGGGATCCCATCGTCCCAGCGGGGCCGGTGCGACGTGTGTCGGTCCGACTCCTGCGAGTCGCCCTTGTACGGGTAGTGGGATGCGAGGATCCGGTAGCCGTGCCGGGTGCCTTCGATGACCTCCGGCAGAATCGTCCACCCGGCCGCCTCGTAGAGCGGCGCGAACCGTTCGATCGCCTTCCTGGACTGTGTCGCTGGTGAGACCCGGTCATGGTTCCCGGGGACGAGGTACCGGTGACCGTTCAGCTGCGCGGTGAGGGTGATCGATTCCTCGATCGGCCCGAGCGCGACATCCCCGAGATGTAGCACCACATCTGTCGGGGCGACCGTCTCGTTCCAGCGGCGGATGAGCTCGGTGTTCATCTCGTTGACGGTGGTGAATGGACGGTCCGCGAGTTCGCTGATCCGGGCGTGGCTGAAGTGGGTGTCCGCGGTGACGTAGTCGACTCGGTCGAAGTCGAACCACGGATACTCACTCACGGCTAACGCTCCTCGCATGTGACGGATGTCTAGCAGAATCTAGCGGTGTCTAGCGTTTCGGTAGACACCGCTAGATGTTCCTAGAGTTCGTCGAGATCGATCCCGAATTTCCGGGCGAGATCGGAGCGCGCCACCTCCGCACTGTCGGCGGGACGCTCCCGGGCGATACGGGCGATTTCCTCGTCTTCCGCCGCATCCTCCGTGGCGGCGACCGCTGCCAGCTCATCGATCAGGACAAGAACGGGTGTGCCGTCGGCGGTCGCGCGGCGGCGGATCTCGGCGGCGGCATGGCCGAGGGTGTACATCCGCTCCCACGGGTGCTCGCCGTGGCGAGCGATGGCCACGGTGTCGCGGGTGTAGCTGCGCTCATCGCCTGGGACGAGCCACCGTTCGGTGCCGTCCGAGGCGAGGAAGAAGTCGACGTAGCAGTTCCCACACGGCATCCGGTAGACCCCGGGCTCGGTGGGGGCAGAGTCGGTGCTACGCGCGATCATGTCGCGGATGATCCGCCCCCAGTCCGTGTTGCCGTCAGAGTGTGACATCGGCCAGACCCTTCGTTTGGCGAACGGAGTAGTCTCTCACACCGGTGAATTTGTGTCCACTGATTGGGTCAGAGCCTGTTCGAGTCGAGTGGTTGCTCTCGCTCAGGAAGTCTCGCCCGTCGTGAGATGCTCGCCTCATGGCATCGCACACTTCAAGCGGCTGAAAGCGGCCCCAGAAGACCTCATCGACATCCAGCGCTGCGTGACGTTCGTCGCGGGCATGGGCCTGGACCCCGTTTGGCCCGAGGCCCAGCAAGGCCTAGCAGCCGGTGGAAGGCCATTTCACTCGACGCGCTGGACCGATCACAACTCAATGGGTAGCCCACCCGAGGCACATGAACGTGCTGCTCAAGGCGCGCCGCCTCGGTGGGACGGCGGACGGCGACTGATATATCGAGCCGTGTCATCGCAGCCGGTGTCTGCAGCATGCAACAGACTGATCTGGCAACCCGGCTTCGCCGGTAATGCACAGCCCCTGGCAGACACAGCGGGCCAAGTGACCACGAGCGGAGAACAGATGGCGAAGATGCGAGTGCACGAGCTCGCCGCCGAACTGGGAGTCGACGCAAAGGCCGTCTTGGTCCGTCTGCGAGAACTTGGTGAGTTCGTCAAGAGCCCGTCTTCATCGATAGAAGCTCCAGTTGCTCGCAAGGTGAGGGCGTCGTTCGGTGCCCGACCCCCTCGACCCGGTTCGCCTCGGCCATCGCCGATGCGACGTGAGCACGTAGACCCGCATGTCGATCGGCCGGGATTCGATCCGACCGCACCATCCACTCGACAGTTCGGCTGGCGATCGGGCGCTGTGGCGGCGCCCCAGCACCCAGACCTGCTGGCAAACGTCGAGCGCGTTCGATACAAGTACCCGGTCCTGCGTGACCACATCGACGCTCTGCGAAGTCTTGGCTCCCAGGTGGTCTACGCGGGGTTCTGCCGTCAGGATGGCTTCAGGGACTGCGCGATCGTCCATGTGCGATTCAGTGGAGCGATCGAGGCCGGGTTTGGGTTTACCCGCGAGGTGATGATCTTCTACAGTCCGCATGAGGATCTCCAGGGCCGGACCTTCCAGGCTGCGGCCCGCGAGCTCGGTGGCGCCGATCGTTCCATCACTCCGGACATCTTCTTCATGTGGTCGCCCGATCGGCGTCTACAGATCAAACTGAACGACTGGTCGCGCCCCGCGAAACTAGCGATCCCGCTCTTGATTGACGACGAAGACGAACTCTCGCTAATTACCCTTCTTCGCGACTACATCTATGCCCGAGACCTCTTCTACATGACGACTCCCGTGTATGGCGCGAGCTTCTTCGGCCGCAGGACACTGCTGCAGTCGATGCGTGACGACGTGTTCAACCAGCGAGTCACAGGCGTCTTCGGACTGCGGAAGTCGGGCAAGACGAGCATCCTCATGCAGCTTAAGGAGGAGTTGCAAGAGGACAAAGTGGTGACCGTCCTCATGGACCTGGAGGCCTTCCCCTCTCCGCCGGAAGACCCCACCGACGACATCGTCAGCGATCTGCGTCGACGACTGATTGCTGAACTCAAAGCTCACAAGCTGCGCACCCAAGAGCTTTCGCAGCTGCAGGAACGCCCGAGCATCCTCGACCTGAAGAACGCTCTCCAGGCGATACTCAAGCATCTCCACAAAGACGGGCATAGGATCCTGCTCCTCCTGGACGAGATCGAGTACTTGACCCCAGCGGATCGCATCGATATCGCTGAAGGCGACATGCCACGCATTGCGCAGCTGCTATCGGCCCTCAGGAGCATCGTGCAGGAGTCTGAGAACTTCACCTTCGTGCTGTCCGGCCTTACAAGCGCCATCGTTGAAGGTGGACGACTGTATGGTCGACCGAATCCCCTCTTCTCTTGGGCGAAGGCCGTGTACGTGAAGCCGCTGGAGCGAGAAGAGGCGGACGATCTCGCGAGCACCGTCGGCGGCAAGATGGGCATCCAGATCGAACCTGGTGCGCTCGAGGCACTCCACGAGGCGTCCGGTGGTCACGCCTATCTGTATCGAAATCTGAGCTCAGCCGTCGTGCAGCACCTTCCGACCGACGTCTTCCAACGTACGATGACTCGCGCTTCCGTGCTCACAGAACTTGATGATTGGAAGAGTCGCGTCCAAGGCAACATTGAGGAGATGGTCCAACACGTCAAGCGCTACTACGCGAACGAGGCCGTCATGCTGGACGTGCTGATGGACAGTGCAGCCGACTTCAAGGAACTCGCATCCAGCGAGCACGTCGCAGTTCGTCGACTGAAGGACCTGGGTCTGATTCACGAACAGGACGGCGAGTTCGAAGTCAGCGTGATCCTGGAGCTCGTATGAGCGCGACCGACTACTCCGACTGGATACTGGGCGTTCACCGAAAAGCGGAGCAACTCCGCGTCGTGTTCCTGCAGCTGGGCTCGAGCAACGAGCCAGCCCGCCGCGCTCTGGGGGCTTCGCAGGTGAACGTGACGCGCGTCCGGGACTACTTGCAGCCAGATGGCCCACTTACCACCGGAACAGTCGTGATCGACGGGATGGAGTCGCTCACGATGCAGAGTGAGGCCACTCAGATGGGTGCGCTACGCGAGCGCGTCTTCAGCGACGTCGAGGCCGGCGGCAGGGTCATCCTCCTCTCCCGGGCGCCTCGGATTGCTTTCCCTCCAGTGGTCGGGAGTTCGCTCCTTGACGACGCCAGCCTGGCGCATGCTCCGGTCGTCAAGAGCACAGGCGCTCACGAGTGGCCAACGTGCGTTGAAGACGGCGCCTCCCCGGCCGACGTACTGTGCCGGGCGCTGACAGAACTCGGTATGGACCTGGCTGCGTCTCTCGATCGTGTCGTGTACGAGAGCCTGCTGATTGGCCAGAGCGCGCTGGGCCTGCTCAACGCGAGGGAGCTTGAGGCGCTGGATGGTTCCAGCCTTACAGCGCCCGACGGTGCGACTCGGACATGGAATTTTCCGAAGCATCTCGGACCGCTCAAGAAGGCGCTCGACGAGGTTCTCGCGGATGCCCTCGATCCTCAGCAGCAGCTTGCCGAGGTGAGTTCGGGACTCTGGAAGATCGAGCGGATCATCCGACGCGAAGTGCGTCGGCGCGCAATCGCCGCATGGGCGGAGAACTGGCGCACGCAGTGCCTGAACGGCGACCTTCCGGAAAAAGTGCTCGAGCGAGCGAGCGAATCGGCATACATGGGCGCCACGTCGGTCAAGCAATTGCGCGACCCTCTCGAATGGCTCTCACTCGGGGAGTTGCTCCAACTAAAGGACCGTTCCCAGATCGGCGACTTGGGGTTGAGCGCCGCTCACTGGCGACAGTTCAGCGCGCAGATCATGCCGATTCGGAATCGTCTGGCACACATGCGCAGTCTTCGGCCCGAGGACGCCGCCGACGTCGTCAAATGGCAGCGAGTGCTCGAAATGCGATTCCCCACAAATTGAGACGAGCGCACTGCGAGGAGCGTACGCCCGATCAGTAGGCTCATCTCGGTAGCGGGTGAGGAGATTCGAATGGCGGAGAGCACCACTGCCGATCTGGACGTCAACAGGTCCGACCGGCGACTCGGGCGCGCTGTGACGCGGGTTCATCAAGCCTCGCGCACAATCGACCCGGCTCTGAGACCCAGACTCGAGTCACTACTTCACGCAGGCGAAGCGATGGACTTCGTCGCCCGCATCCATGGATTCTCCGACCCCTTGAGTGCATCCGCCCTCGAGTCTTTCGCCGTCCAGGCAGGAATTGGAAGGCAATCACTTCACTCGACCGTGCTGCCGGCGCTGAAGGCTGCCAATGTTGCAGACTTCGCGCTGGACACACAAGGCGTTGTAATCGAGGTGCAGGAGTTTCTGGGCGTAACCGGGAACCTCATCGAACAGTCCTACCGCGTTCTACAGCAGCTCAACCCGACCATCGATGAGATCGTAACGCTGCACTCGATCGAAGTCGCATCGTTCGCCCCGTTGACGACCACCCAACATCTCGACCAACTCCACCGACGAGGATTCAACGACCAAGTCAGCGAAACCGGTCTGAACCTTGCACTGGCGACAGGCCTTACAAAGCGCGTCAACTCCGTCGATCTCGCCGAGGACGTAATTTATAGCCCTTACGTGTGGGAGTCAGGACAGATTGAGATCGCGTCGTTCCTCCGTGGCCTTCCCCCGGGCGAGCGCGACGCGCTTCTCGGCATATGTGAACAGGCAGCGCAACACCCCGGCCTCGCACTTCCACTCCTCGCGCAACCGACCCCCGGCGTGTTCGGCGCAGCACAGAAGGTCGGACTCGTCCAGGCCGCCACCGTCAAGTCGACGGGAGGATCCGGAGCGCAGACATATGTCTTTTCACCTACTCTCGAGTCGGAGGACGACCGGCTCACAACCACCGAGGCGCTGAATCAGCGCAAGCTTTTTGTCGCCCACATGCTCTTCGGGCATGAACGAGCGGAACGTAGCGGCGGTCGAATACACGATCCTGTGGTCCTCGTGCGGGCGCTCCTAAACCGCGGGAGCGTTGGGCCTGCGAGCAACATCAGCACCGACTACCACCTGCTTGAGGCGCACGGCATCGTTCGCGTCCGTGAAACGGACCACGGCCGGGCATACCTCGAACTTGTGAAGGAGGAGATCGTCGAAGGCGGGCTCGCGTGGCTTCAGAACTCATCAACGTCCGCAGGAACGACGGACCCGACGGTGAACCTCCTCCGAGCTCCAGGCGAGTTCACCAACCCAGAGCAAACACGTGCGGGCGCGGGCGACCTCGGAGCCGCTGACGAGATCGCGAGATCAGCGATCCTCGAGCTGAGAAAGGAACTGCAACGTGCCACCCGTCAAGACCGACCCGCTAACCCCCGGTGATCGACTCGAATGCCGCGTAGGCCAAGTGTGGTTCTGGGAGGGGTACTTCACTCGGGTAGGCATCGACCTCATCAGCTACTACGGCGCGGAACTCATCCAAGTCACCGACCTGGATCTACTCGCCATCGGGCTTGGTCCCGGGCTCGAGAGTCACCGGACCATTGGCGAGTCCAAGAGCGGGACGGGGAAGAGCGCGCCGAAACCACTCGACCGTATTGTGTGGCTACGCGGACTGCAAGAGTTGGTAGGCGCAGAGCGAGCGGAACTGACTGTTGCCTCGAGCGTGACGCCCAGAACCCGGGAGCTGGGCCGCCATTCCCGCGTCAGCGTCGAATCGATCAACGACCTCCAGGCGCGAGAGGCCGCACTTAATCTCTCGAAACTCACAGATCTTGGGGCCCACGGACCCAACGCCCTGCTTCTGCGGCGCACAGTCAAAGTAGTCAGCAAGGACGATCCCACGCTCGGACCTGCGTTCAAGTTCCTCACTTCCACCGTGTGGTTTCTAGATCCGTTCGCTGCACTGAAGCAGAGCCTGGGTCTACTTGAGACGCTTTGCCAGCGCTGGACGCCCGGCGTCAAGGATGACGAACAGCTCGCGGTACGGTGGCTCATTTCAGAGACCCTCAGTATCTGGGTACTCAACCTCGTAACGATCGTGGGATTTGTCCGCCCGATGGATCCGAGTGCATTCACAAGTTTTCTTCGCGAACGCCTCGCAGACGGAGTTGTGCCCGCTCAGCGCATGCGCCAGTTGTCGCGCGACTTCGACAAGTTCATCAGTGGACTGCTCGCGGCGGCGAAGGCCTCGCCCGAGGTGCGGACTGAGGCCATGGGCGCGTTTGAGCCCTCACCGCCGGAGTGGGCTGACTCTGCTGCAGAACTCGCAATCCGGCTAGGCCGTCAGCCCGCGCTCCGAGACTTGCCTCGACAGTTTGATCTCGTCGTTCACGAGCGGCTAGCTCGTGGGCGAGACATCTCAGAAGCTGCGGGGGCTCAGCTTCGACTCAATGATCCGGCGGCAAGATCAAGCGTGAGCCTCATTGCAGCGTTCCTGCGAAGCTTTGGCTCTCTGAAGGACGACATCAGCGAGCTTCTAATCGCAGGGTTCGGTAAGCCGGCGCAGGCGCCGCCCGAGCCTGCACCCCAGCAAGAGATCGAAGCGACTGCTCTCACACTGCCCGGCCTCGACGCCGCTGACAGCGTTGCCGAGGACTGACTGGCGTGGGGCTGTAGGGATTCGCCATTCCCCACGGAATCCTGAGCCTTCGGCCACTGCCAACTACCGGGGATTCCCGGCATCCTCGGCCATTTCCAACGGGAACCTACACGTCGTCGAGGTCGTCGTTGCAGTGAGCTTCCGATGGTCGGCGACATGCGCGGGTTCGTCGCGGGGGCCTTCGATCTCGAACCCGCAGACACCGCAGCTATGCAGCCCGATGCCGTCGACGTCGTCCGAGGGGATGTACATCGTGGTGGGCTCTTCGCACATCAAGCAGCGCATGGTGTCTCCGTTCGTGATTGTCAGGTGATCGGTTGGACGGTGGCGGAGTATCCGCGGTGGGAGCCCCAGGCCGCGGCGATGCGGTCGGCAATGTCGCGGTCCTCGCCGAGGTATGGCCGGTATCTCTTGCCGCGAGGGTCGGTGATCACGACCTGGACGACGCCGGCGGGCTCGCGCACGGTGACCCTGGCGGCGGGGATCGGATATGCCTGGACGCGACCGGCGATGATGAAAGTCGGGTACAGGTCGCGTGCGAGCTCCGGGGCACGGAACACGTCGTGAACCCACGCCGTGATGGCGAGCGCGCCGGCGGGGCTGAACCCGATGAGGCGGGCGGGGAGTTGCTCGAGCCCGGCGCGGACGAAGTAGTGCTCGTCGACGAGGATCGGCGTCGGCGGGAGCAGGGTTTGCTCGTCGTGGGCGGGGTAGATGGTGAGGCTGGTGCGGCTGTTCATGAGGCGCTCGTTCATGCGGTGCGGCGGATGCCGGCGGCGATGATGTGGGCCTTGGTGGGCCGGGAGTAGAAGCCGAAGCTGTCGTCGTCGTCGGAAGCGGAGACGGTGGCGGTGAGTAGATCTTCGCCGTCCGGCGTGTGCTGCCGTCGCTCTCCGTGGAGATGGAATCCCGGCTGTCGGTCTCGTCCTGGCGACGGTCTTCACGCAGAGCGGCTGGGTCGGAGCAATGGCGGTGACCGCCGCGACTCTCGTCGTGGCGGCGCTGATCGTCTGGCACCGTGCCCGATCCGGTCTCGTTCGTGCGCTGGATCCTGATCATGCCGTGCGCCGGAGCCGATCTCTGTCGTGGTCACCGGGCAACCCGGGTGAGCTGTTCCAAATCGGCACAGCGCTGTGGCGGAATCCTCCCTGAGAGTAGAGCTCATCCACCGAGTGGTCGCCTAGTTCCTGCAGGCGCCGAGCATCAACGAAGGAGTTATGCGATGTCCTCGTCATCCACCGCGACCGCAGTCGTCCCGAGCGCCCTGCGTGATCTGTATCTGGGCTGGTCCGAGCTCATGGCCACCCACGAGCTGGACATGCGGCTGTTCCGCAGCATCTTCGATGAATGGCACCAGCCGACCATCGAACCGGAAAATGTCACCTACAAGGAGGAGACGGTCGGCGGCGTGCCCGGCATCTGGGCGTTCCCGGCCGGAGCCGATCGCTCCAAGGTCCTCCTCTACACGCACGGCGGCGGGTTCGCCGTCGGCTCTGCGGCCAGCCACCGGAAGCTCGCCGCGCACGTCGCGAAGGCGGCCGGGGTAACAGCGTTCGTGCTGGACTACCGTCGCGCGCCCGAGCACCCGCACCCCGCCCAGGTAGACGACGGGGTCGCGGCGTTCGAGGCCCTGCTGGAGCGGGGGGTCCACCCCGAGGACGTCACCACCATCGGCGACTCGGCGGGAGGCAATCTCGCCATCGCCATCCCGTTGGCGTTGAAGGCGAAGGGACGGCCGCTGCCCGGGCACGTCATCGCGTTCTCCCCGTGGCTGGACATGGAGAACCGCGGCGCGACGCTGGTCACCAACGATGCGACCGACGCGCTGATCTCCGTGCCGCTCCTGGAGGGCATGATCGCCGGCGTGCTGGGGGAGACCACCAGCCCGTCGGCGCCGCTCGCGAACCCGCTCTACGCGGATTTCACCGGGTTCCCCCCGCTGTACGTCAACGCCGGTTCGGTCGAGTCGTTGGTCGACAATGCCATCCGCGTGGCAGAGCGCGCCAAGGGCGCCGGCGTTGACGTCACCCTGCATGTCGCCGAAGGACAGCAGCACGTCTACCCGTTCCTGGCTGGCCGCGACGCGGACGTCGACGCGGAGCTTGCGGCGATCGGCCAGTGGCTTCGCCACTGACCTGCAGCACCCCACCCACCTCATTCACCGAAGGAGTTGCACCATGACATCCACACAGACCACGGACTTCGACGCGATCGTCGTCGGCGCCGGTTTCGGCGGCATCTACCAGCTACACACCCTGCGCGACAAGCTCGGCCTGCGCGTCCGCGGGTTCGAGAAGGGCGCCGGCATCGGAGGAACCTGGTACTGGAACCGGTACCCCGGCGCCATGTCCGACACGGAGAGCCCTTTCTACCGATACTCGTTCGATGACGAACTGCTGCAGGAGTGGGACTGGGCCCGCAAGTACATTGACCAGCCCGACATCCTCCGCTACCTTGAGACCGTCGTCGACCGGTACGACCTCCGCAAGGACTTCCGGCTGAACACCGAAGTCACGTCGATCGTCTTCGACGAAGCCACCAACACCTGGACGGTCGGCACCTCCGCCGGAGAATCCTTCACGGCCCGATACGTGGTGGCGGCGCTGGGACTGCTCGCAGCAACCAACATCCCCGACATCCCCGGGATCGACTCGTTCGAAGGCCGCCTCGTGCACACCGCGGAGTGGCCGGAGGACCTGTCGATCGAGGGCAAGCGGGTGGGGGTCATCGGCACTGGCTCGACCGGAACACAGTTCATCGTCGCCGCGGCCAAGCAGGTGTCGCACCTGACCGTGTTCCAGCGCTCGGCGCAGTACAGCGTCCCCTCCGGCAACGGACCGGTCGGCCCGGGGGAGGTGGACGGATACAAGTCCCGGTTCCCGGAGATCTGGGAGCAGGTCCGAAACTCCGGCGTCGCCTTCGGGTTCGAGGAGTCCACCGTCGCGGCCACCGATGTCGACGAGGCCGAGCGGGAGCGCGTGTTCCAGGCGGCATGGGACCGAGGCAACGGATTCTATTTCATGTTCGGCACGTTCAACGACATCGCTATCAACCCGGAGTCGAACGAGGCAGCCGCTGCGTTCATCCGCCGCAAGATCGCTGAGACGGTCAAGGACCCGGAGACGGCGCGATTGCTCACCCCGACCCAGCCGTATGCGAAGCGGCCCCTGTGCAACCAGGGCTACTACGACGTGTACAACCAGGACAACGTGAAGCTGGTGTCGATCAAGGAGAACCCAATCGTTGAGATCACCCCACGAGGGGTGAAGACCGCGGACGGTGTTGAGCACGAGCTGGATGTGCTCGTGCTGGCTACCGGGTTCGACGCGGTCGACGGCAACTACCGCCGCATCGACATCCGCGGGCGCGGAGGGGTGAGCGTCGACGAGCACTGGGCCGACGCCCCGACCAGCTTCCTCGGCATCATGACGGCCGGATTCCCGAACATGTTCATGATCCTCGGCCCCAACGGGCCGTTCACCAACCTGGTGCCCAGCATCGAGGCGCAGGTCGAGTTCATCACGACTCTGGTGACCGAGGCGGAGCGGAGAGGCGGGCTCATCGAGGTGTCGCAGCAGGTCGAGGACGAATGGACCGAGACCTGCACGACGATCGCAAACTACACGCTGTTCCCCAAGACCGACTCGTGGATCTTCGGGGCGAACATCCCCGGCAAGAAGCACGCCGTGATGTTCTACCTCGGCGGCCTAGGCGCCTACCGCGGCCTCCTCTCGGAGATCCAGGCGAAGGACTTCGAAGGATTCAGCATCGGACAGCCCATCCCGGCCTGATCGACGGTAACCGTAGGCCGGGAGTGTGCTTCCCGGCCTACGGTCGTCCTATGAGCGACAACATGTCAGAAGACGTCACCTTCCGATCACGCCGCTGGGTCCGTCCCGAGGACCTGAACGCGTACGGCACCCTGTTCGGCGGCAGCCTGCTGCGCTGGATCGATGAAGAGGCCGCGATTTACGCCATCATCCAGCTCGGAAACCCTCGGGCGGTCACCAAGTACATATCCGAGATCGACTTCGTCAGCTCCGCACGACAAGGTGACCTGATCGAGATGGGACTGCGCGCCACCGCGTTCGGGCGCACCTCCCTCACGATGCGCGCCGAGGTGCGCAACATGATCACCCGTGACCGCATTCTGACGATCGAGAAGATCGTCTTCGTCGGCCTCGACGACCACGGCCAGCCCATTCCTCACGGCTACACCGACATCACCTACGAACGCGACCGGCTTCCCCACCACCATGGACTCATGCGCACAGAGGATGGATCCACAGCGGACTAGGTATTGGCGGGTCCTAATAGGGAGGCGGATACTGGGTGGGACCACTTGCAGTGACGCGAGGTCCCAGCTATGTCCACCGATACCTATTCCGCCGCGAGCGTGCGGCAGGCTCGTGAACGCCTTCTCGAAGCTGGCGTCGGCGCGCACGGTCTCACTCCCCGAACACTGAACGTCCCCCCGGTGATCGAGCGCAGTTGGCGTCGCTCGTTCACCACCGGTGGCGGCTACGATCCGACGGCGACTCCTGCCTACCACCCGTTCTCCGAACCGGCGGGACGCTTTCAGGACACCGCTGAGATCGTCCTGGCGCGATGGGCGGAATCACTCGCGGACATGCGTGTCGCGCTGCTGGTCAGCGACCGATCCGGACGGATCCTCGCCCGAAAGGTGGGCGACCCGAGCCACGCGAGACGGCTCGACAAGGTGTCCGCGGCCGAAGGATTCGAATTCTCGGAGTCCGCGCTGGGCACGAACGGACTCGGAACGGCGATCGAGGAAAGATCCGCAGTGTTCGTGCGCGGCGCCGAGCACGTCAACGACCGGCTGCAGACCCTCGCCTGCGCTGGCGCCCCCATCCACGACCCTCTTTCGCGGCGGGTCATCGGCTCGCTCGCCCTCGCCTCTCCCGTCGGGGCGTCCCACCCCGCGATGCTCGCGATCGCGAAGCAGGCCGCTCGTGACCTCCAGGACGCGCTGCTTAACACCGCACCGCTGGAGCTGCAGGCGCTGCTGGCCCGGTTCGCGGACGGTACCGCCCGCCACCGTGTGCTGGCCATCGGCCGTGGCGGCGTGCTCGCCTCGACGGGCGCGTTGCCGATGCTCTCGGCCGAGCGGCACGTGACCCTGTGGGACGAGCTCCAGGCCCACCACTGGCAGGGGGATGTCGCATCCGTCTTGCTCGCGGATCGGCCGAGCACTGCCCGCCGCATCGTGAATCGGGCAGGGGAGAGCATCTACCTCGTGGAACTTGCCGAGTCCGAGCCGGCCGCAGCGCCGGAACCCACCCGGCTTTCCCGCCTTGCCGCGCACCTCGACGTGCTCGGCCGCAGCAGCGGGTGCATCGCGATCCACGGTCCGCGCGACAGTGGGAAGACGCTTCTCGCCCAGCTCTGGCTGCGCGAACGCGATCGCCACGACCCGGTCGTCATCGGCGCCCCGGCATTTCGGGAACCGGGGGCCGTGGCCACGGCGGTGCAGGCGCTGAGCACAGGTACATCGGTGGTCGTCTGCAGCGTCGAGTCTTTGACCGACGTTGACTTCCCGGTCCTGCAGCAATTGGCTGGCGCGGCAGATCCCGTCCGGTCCGCCCGGGTGGTGTTCTGTGTCGCAGACGACCTGACTGGCGTCGTCGTCGATTTCCTGGGCCGCCAAGGGCCGCGGCTCGATCTCCCTGCGCTGCGCGATGACCCAGACCGTGTCATCGGCCTGGCTGTGAGACTCGCTCAGGAGTACTCGGTGACACTGAGTCCTGCTGTGCTGCAGGCGCTTTCCCGGTGGGATTGGCGTGGTGGCGCCTCGGAGCTGCGGGTTCTGATTGCCGCGATGGTGGTGCAGCGTCCCGGCGGCACCGTCCTGGACGTCGACCTTCTGCCCGCCGAGATGCGCACACGTGCCCGCCAGCTGCGCGGCATCGCCGCATCCGAGTACCGGGCGATCGATGCGGCGCTGCGGGAGGCGGACGGAAACCGTTCGCGTGCAGCGGAGATCCTCGGTATCGGGCGCACGACGCTGTACCGGAAACTGCGCGCGTACGGTTTCGACGGGCAGAACACCCTGATCTCCTGAAAACAGCGCCCCCGCCTGCCGACCAGGGAGGCCTGGATTCGCAGTTGCGTACTCGGCGCGGCGGAGGCGTTACACGGGGATATCAGGCGGGGGTTCGGATGAGCTTCTTGTTCGCGAACTCGTCCATGCCGTACCGGGCGAGTTCGCGTCCGACGCCGGAGCGCTTCACGCCGCCGAAGGGGAGGTCCGGTGCGCTGCGGCTGGTGCTGTTGATCCACACCATCCCGACCTCCAGTTCGCGGGCGATCTGCGCGGCTGCCAGAGGATCCTGCGTGAAGACGCTGCTGGACAGCCCGAAGGGCGACTCGTTGGCCAGGGCGACCGCGGCCTGCGGGGAGGGCACCCGGTACACGACCGCGGTCGGTCCGAACAGCTCCTCCTCGTAGGCTCGCATCAGCGGGGTGACCCCGGTGAGCACGCTGGGCGGGTAGAAGGCGCCCTCTCGGCGTGCACCGGGGGCGATGTGCAGGGTGGCGCCCTTGGCGACCGCGTCCTCGACGAGCTCCTCGAGCTCATCTCCGGCATCCGCGGACGCCAACGGGCCGAGGAACGTGTCGGGGTCCGTGGGGTCGTCGGGGATGATCTTCGTGATCGCGTCGATGAACTTCCGAGAGAACTCGTCGTAGACGGCATCCACGACAATGAACCGCTTGGATGCCGTGCACGCCTGGCCGCCGTTGGCGATGCGGCCGCGTACGCCGGCTGCCACGGCCGCGTCGACGTCAGCATCCTCTAGGACGATGAACGGGTCCGAGCCGCCCAGCTCGAGGACGACCTTTTTCATGTGCCTGCCGGCCACCTCGCCGACAGCCGAGCCCGCCTTCTCGGAGCCGGTCAGCGACACCCCTTGCACGCGCGGGTCGGCGATGATGCCGGCAATCTGGCGGCTGTCTACGAACGCGTTGATGTACGCGTCGGCTGGAAGCGCGGCGTCGTGGAGCACGCGTTCGATGGCGAGGGCGGACTGCGGGCAGTTGCGGGCGTGTTTGAGGATGATCGTGTTGCCCAGTGCGAGGTTGGGGGCGACAAACCGGGCCACCTGGTAGTAGGGGAAGTTCCACGGCATGATCCCCAACAGCGGCCCGATCGGCTCGGTGCGGACGAGCGCTTCCCCTCCGCCGACGATGTCGAGGGTCTCGTCGGCGAGGAACGCTTCGGCGTGGTCGGCGTAGTACTGGTAGATCGAGGCGACCAGCTCGACTTCCCCGCGGGCCTGCGTGACGGGTTTGCCGACCTCGAGTGTCAGCAGCGCGCTCAGTTCATCAATGCGGTCCCGGTGCAGCTGCGCCGCGCGTGCCAGGATCCCCGTCCGTTCGGCGAGCGGCAGCTCCCGGTACTTGCGGTAGGCCGTGTGCGAGCGGGCGACGATGTCGGCCACGTCCGCATCGCCGATCACGGCGTACTCGGCGACCGTCTGACCGGTGGCTGGGTTGATGGTCCGGTATGCACCCATCGTGGTCTCCTCGCTTCATTGCTGTCGTGCGTCTCACGGGCCACGCCCGCCCAGATCGGCGGTCGTCTGGCGCGGTACTGCCCTCTCAGCCTGTCGCGCCGTGGCCGAGTTCGTCCAATACTGATCCCGGTCCAGATTGATGACGATGGCGCATCAGATGTACGTGGATCGGGTATTGGACGCGCATTGATCGGTGATGGGAGGCTGGGACGGTGACCACTCTGATACTCCGCGAGGGCGCGGACCGGCTTCACGTCGAACTGAACCGTCCTGACGTGCGAAACGCGATCAACGACGACATGGTCGACGAACTTCACGCGGTATGCACGAGCCTGGAGCGAGAGCCCCGCATCCTGATTCTCACCGGAACCTCTACGCCCGAACGGGGTGTGTTCGCGGCTGGCGCAGACATCCGGCAGCTGCTCGAGCGCGGCCGCGACGAAGCGCTGGCCGGCATCAACTCCGGGCTGTTCATCCGTATCGCGCGGCTGCCGATGCCGGTGATCGCTGCGGTCGACGGGTTCGCGATCGGGGGCGGTGCGGAACTCGCGTACGCGGCCGACATCCGGATCGCGTCCACCCGCGCCGTGTTCGGCAACCCCGAGACGGCGATCGGAATCCTGGCCGCGGCCGGGGCGACCTGGCGGCTCGCCGAGCTGGTGGGGGAGCCGCTGGCCAAGGAGATCCTGTTCACGGGGCGCCGGCTGGACGCCGAGGAGGCGCTGCGGTGTGGGTTGGTGGCCTCGGTGCATGAACCCGACCAGTTAGCGGCGGCGGCGGATACCGTCGCCGATCGGATCGCTGGCCAGGATCCGCTCGCCCTCCGCGTCTCGAAGCGCGTGCTCGCTGCGCCGCGGGACGCCCACCCCCTTGTCGACGAACTCGCGCAGGCGATCCTGTTCGAGTCGGACGCCAAGACGCAGCTGATGACCCGATTCCTCAACCGTTCTCAGGAGACCCGATGATCACTGTTCCCTCCACCGTCGGCGTGATCGGGGGCGGCCGCATGGGCGCCGGTATCGCGCAGGTATTCGCTCAGGCGGGCGCGCAGGTCACCGTGATCGAACGCGACCCGGCAGCGGCGGGCGCGGCCGCCGCGCGGTTGGCCGATGGGATCCGCAAGGCCGCGGAGCGGGATGCCTCGGTCGACGTCGACGCAATCGCCGGCCGCGTCGCGGCCAGCGCCGACTACGAGGCGCTGCGGAATGCCGAGCTCGTGATCGAAGCGGTCCCAGAGACATTCGCACTCAAGGTCGAGGCGATGCAGAGAGCAGAGGGGATCGTGGAGGAGTCGGCGTGGCTGGCCACGAATACCTCATCGTTGTCGGTGACAAGGCTCGCGGCGCAGCTCGCGAGGCCGGAGCGCGTGTGCGGACTGCACTTCTTCAATCCGGTGCCGCCCTCGTCACTCGTCGAGATCGTGCTGACGCCGTCGACCGACCCGGACCTGCGGCAACGGGCGGAGCAGTGGGTGACATCGCTGGGGAAGACCCCGATCGTCGTCAACGACGCGCCCGGCTTCGCGAGCTCCCGCCTGGGCGCGGCAATCGCGCTGGAAGCGATGCGGATGCTCGAAGAGGGGGTGGCCAGCGCTGAGGACATCGACACGGCGATGGTGCTGGGATACCGTCACGCGACAGGTCCGTTGCGCACCTCCGATCTTGTCGGGCTGGACGTGCGTCTCGGGATCGCCGAATACCTCTATGAGACGCTCGGCGAGCGGTTCGCCCCGCCGCAGATCCTCCGCGACAAGGTCGCGGCCGGGGAGCTGGGACGCAAGACGGGACGCGGCTTCTTCGACTACGCGTGAGTCGTGGCCGGCTGGACGCCCGGCGCGGTCACGCGCTGAGCACGATCCGGCCGGGCACGCCGCCCGCGGCGAGCCGGTCCAGCGCATCCTGCACCGCCGTCGCAGACAACTCCCCGTCGATGATCGGGAGATGCGGGAGCGCGCCGCGCCGCGCGAGCCCGACGAGCTCCTCGAGCTCGCCGAGGGACCCGACGAAGCTTCCGCGGATGGTGATGATCTTCAGAGTGAGCAACGCGGTGGGGATGACCAGCTCTCCGCCGAACAGCCCGACCTGAACCATCGTTCCGCCCTTGCGGAGCGCGGCGAACGCAGCGGGAGCTGTTGTGGAGTTGTTGACGAAGTCCACGATCGCCGCGACCGGCCCACCGGCGCCGGCGACGATGGCGGCGGCAAGGTCTTCCTGGCGGGCGGAGATCGTCGTGGTCGCTCCGAGCTGCCGCGCCAGTTCCAGATTGCGCTCCTGCAGGTCCACCGCGAGGACTGCTTCGTGGCCGAGCGCGCGCAGCGTGGCGATCGCCATCAACCCGACACCGCCGGCGCCTATCACCACGACCGGATCGGACGCGGTGGCCGGAAGGGCCTTGCGCGCGGCACTGTAGGCGGTCAGGCCGGAGCAGGCGAGAGTTGCGGCCCACCGCTCTTCGATCCCGGTGACGTCGAGGAGGTAACGGGGGTGCGGGACGAGGATAAACTCGGCATACCCGCCGTGGCGGGCGACGCCGAGGTTACGGGGCGAGGGGCACAGGTTCTCGTGACCTGCCTGGCATGCGTCGCAGGAGCCGTCGCCGATCCATGGGTAGACAAGGCGATGCTCACCCGGCGAGACCCCGTCGGCGTCGGGGCCGGCCGCTTCGACGACGCCGACGACCTCATGGCCGAGGACAAGCGGGTAGGTGACGCCCCGGTCGATCAGATTCAGACGCCCCCGGCTGCCGAGATCGTAGTACCCCTCACGCAGGTGCATGTCGGTGTGGCACACCCCGGAGCGAACAACGCGGAGGAGCACTTCGGTGCCCTCGGGCGTTGGTGTCGGCAGTTCCACATCGGTCACGGTGTGGTCGTCTTGGAAGATCGCGAACGCGTGCATGGTTGTCCTCGCCGTTGATATACGCACAGTGGACTCCACGCTTCCACTTCGTTCTGATTCTCTCCAATACCAAATGGCAGGCGGATTGATACCTGGCGACCCTTAGTCCTGCGGCGTCGGGAGGACGGATTCGGACAACCGGAGCACGGCGTGCAAGGCACGGTCGTCGCTGTCGCGCAGCCACGCCATCCGCAGCTCGACAGGTGCGACGTCGTCGGTCAGGCGCAGGAAGCGCAAGTGCGGGTCGGCGATGCTGTCGATCACCGAGGACAGGGTCAATGAGCAGCCGATCTCGGCGGAGACGAGGGACATCAGCGTCCACGAGTCCGGTGCGTGCTGGACGACATCGGCGTTGAACCCGGCGGCTCTACTCATCTGTCGCAGCCGCTCCAGCAGCAACGTGCCGGTCTGCGGTTGGAGCGACACGAACGGCTCACCCTCGAACTGCGCGATCGACACGGCACCGGCGTCGGCTAGACGGTGGGTCTCCGGGACGGCGATGACGAGTTCCTCGACAGCGATCACGCGGGTGCGCACGGCGGCGGGAATGTGGTCCCACCTGCCGAGGGCGATGTCGATGTCGCCGCGGGTGAGCAGCTGCATCGCCGGTTGGGCGAAGTGCTGGCTGAGCAGCTCGAGGTGGATGCCCGGGTGGTTCTGGTTGACCGCTCGGGCGAGCAATCCGACCATCACGTTGGAGGACGCACCCGCGTACGCCAGACGGACGTGACCGATCTCGCCCGTTCCGGCTGCGCGGGCGACCCTGCTCACCCTGTCCAGCGCGTCCAGGACCTCCTGGGCGGGGGCGACGAGGGCCTCGCCCACCGAGGTCAGCGTTACCTTGCGGGTGCTCCGCTCGAACAGCCGCGCACCCAACTCCCGCTCCAGCTGCTGGATGCCGCGGCTGATCGGCGGCTGCGCCATATGCAGGCGCTCGGCTGCCCGCCCGAAGTGCAGTTCCTCGGCGACGGCGAGGAAGGCGCGCAGCTGCTGCAGATCCATCCAGGGATTATTGCATAATCCGTACCGATGGAAGGTGGATTGGCATACAAGTCTGGATGAGTCGGCCGGGGTCGCGCAGACCCCGGCCGACCGAGATCACTGCGCGGTATAGCCGCCATCCACGACATACTCGGCGCCGGTGACGAAGGAAGCCTCGTCCGAGGCGAGGAAGAGCACGACGTTCGAGACCTCCTCGGGCTGGCCGGGCCGGTCGAGGATCGTCGTGGACAGCACGGCCTTCGTCGACTCCGGCGTCGCCAGCAGCCCCGTGGTCATGGGGGTGGCGATGACACCGGGATGCACAGAGTTCACCCGGATGCCGTACTTGGCCAGGTCCACCGCGCTGGCCTTGGTCAGCAGCCGGACGGCGCCCTTTGACGCCTCATACGCGGCGGCGCTCGGTGCGCCGACGATGCCGTAGATGGACGAGATGTTCACGATCGATCCGCCGCCTGAGCGGACCAGAGCAGGCGCCGCGGCCTTGGTGCCGAGGAAGACGCCCTTGGCATTGATGCGGAAGATGAGGTCCCACTCCTCCTCTGTGGTCTCCTCGACGGGCTTGAGGATGAGCACCCCCGCGTTGTTGACCAGGATGTCGAGCCGACCGAAACGCTGCTCGGCTTCTACCACGATCTCGTCCCACCTCGCCGCGATCGCGACGTCCTGCTCCAGCCCCACGGCCGTCCCGCCGTCACTGTTCGCTTCGGCGACGGTCTGCTCGAGCCCGGCGGAGTCGACGTCGGTGGCGAGGACGCTCGCCCCTTCCTGGGCGAGGCGGCGCACATGCGCGCGCCCCATCCCGTTCGCCGCGCCGGTGACGATCGCGACCTTGCCTGCAAGCCTGCTACCCATGGGTTCTCCTTAGCCTCATTGCTGATCACGCCCAGGCGCAGGCCGCTGTCGGCACCGTCGCCTCGACGCTCCCCAGGGTGATGTCCAAACGGGAGTCTCGAGTGTGCCGTTCTGGAACAGCCCCTCGTTTCATGAGATCACAGCATCAATACGTGTCCGATCAGGTATTGGACGGACATAAACGGCTGCTGGGAGTCTGGATGGACATGACGACGACTGAGGTGTTCCCGATGATGAAGAGCTCGCTCCCGGATGACCGGACGGTGCAGGACGTTCCCGGCGGCCCTTTCGACGGCCTCCTAGTCGCCGATTTCGGCCGGGTACTTGCCGGCCCTTACTGCACGATGCTGCTCGCGGACCTCGGCGCGACGGTCATCAAGGTGGAGAGCCCGCTGGGGGATGAGACACGCAGCTACCGGCCACCGGAGTACCGAGGCGAGTCGACCTACTTCCTCTCCATCAACAGGAACAAGCAGTCTGTGGTGCTGGACTTCCGCAACCCCGATGACCTTGTCCTCGCACAGCGTCTCGCGGCCAGAGCCGATGTGGTCACAGAGAACTTCAAACCCAGCGGGCTCCGGCGATTCGGCCTGGACTACGAGTCCGTCAAGCGGGAGAACCCCAATGTGATCTACGCGTCGATCACCGGCTTCGGCACCGCGGGAGGCGCAGGGCTCGCCGGCTACGACCTGCTCGCACAGGCACTGTCCGGACTGATGAGCGTGACCGGCGCGCCGGACGCGGAAGGATTCCGCGCGGGCGTTGCGGTGTTCGATGTGATCACCGGATTGCACACCTGCATCGCGATCACCTCCGCCCTTTACCACCGACAGCGTTCGGGAGAGGGACAGCACGTCGAACTGAACCTGCTGTCCTCCGCACTGTCGGGCATGGTCAACCAGACCGGCGGGTTCCTGCTCAGCGGGCAGTCTCCTACCCGGATGGCCAACGACCACCCCAGTATCTACCCCTACGCACCGTTCCCCACCCGTGACGGGGAACTGGTCCTCGCGATCGGCAACGATGTGCAGTTCGCCACGTTCTGCGACACCATCGGGCTGCCGCAGCTGGCCGCAGACACCCGCTTCGCGTCCAATGCGGACCGCAGCGCGCACCGAGACGCCCTGCGCCCGTTGCTGACAGCACGGCTGGCGTCCAAGACCGCATGGGAATGGTTCGACATCCTCAGCCCGTTGCAGGTCCCATGCGCGCCGGTCCTGGATGTTCGCGGAGGCGTCGAGTTCGCCGCCAAGATCGGGCTGGACCCGAGCGTTCCGGCCGGCACCGACGACCAGGCGGTGCCCACCATTCGCAACCCGATCACGTTCTCCCGCACCCCCGCGACCTACCGCACCGCGCCTCCTGCACTCGACCAGGATGGCGAGGCGGTCCGACGGTGGCTGCAAGACGCGGAAGGCGATGAAGACCACGTCGGCGGCCGGGTCACCGTCCCGGCGATTCGGGAAGAGGGACACTAAGATGACGATCACGACGACAGCACACCCGGTCGACACAGACTTCTACCAGATCGGCGATCTTCTCGGCGACGACGACCGCAACCTCATCACACGTGTGCGCGGATTCGTGGACTCCGAGGTCCTCCCTGTCATCAACGAACACTGGGAGTTGGCGGACTTCCCCTACCAGATCCTCCCCGCCCTGGGCGAGCTTGGGATCGTGGGCACCGCGATCCAGGGCTACGGCTGCCCGGGACTGACCCGACTGCAGACCGGCCTCGTCGCGATGGAACTGTCACGCGGCGACGGCAGTGTGAACACGCTCAATGCCGTGCACTCGGGACTCGCGATGGGCAGCATCGCACTGCTCGGCGACGACGAGCAGAAGCAGCGCTGGCTGCCCGAAATGGCAGCCCTCCGCAAGCTCGGCGCGTTCGCGCTGACCGAGCCCGAGCACGGATCAGACTCCGTTGCGCTGGAAACCACAGCCCGCCGCGAAGGAGACGTCTATGTGATCGACGGTGCCAAGCGGTGGATCGGCCTCGGCCATGTCGCCGACATCGTCATCATCTGGGCACGCGACACCGCAGACTCGAAGGTGAAGGCATTCGTCCTTGAGAAGAATGCCGATGGAGGATACCCCGACGGATATGAGGCCGAGGCGATCACCGGGAAGATCGCCAAACGCGCGATCCAGCAGGCGCACATCGAGATCTCCGGACTGCGGATCCCTGCCGGGAACAAGCTCGCGAAGTCGAGCTCCTTTCGGGACGTCTCCGCGATCCTCAATCGCACCCGCAGCACCGTCGCGTGGGAGGCGCTCGGGCACGCACTCGCCGCGTACGAGGCGGCAGCGGCCTACGTCCAGGAGCGCGTCCAGTTCGGCAAGCCCATCGCGAGCTACCAGCTGGTGCAGAACAAGCTGGCCAACATGCTCGCCGATCTCACCGCGATGCAGCTGCTCTGCTTCCGCACAGCCACCCTGCAGGATGAAGGCCGACTGACGAACGAACAGGCCTCGCTCGCGAAGATGTTCACCGGCGAGCACGCGCGTGCACTCTGCCGGGATGCCCGTGACCTCCTCGGCGGCAACGGACTCCTTCTGGAGAACCACGTCGCCCGCCACCTCACCGACATGGAAGTCGTCCACACGTATGAGGGAACCGACTTCATCCAGTCGCTCATCATCGGGCGCCAGATCACCGGAATATCGGCGTTCGCCTGACCCTCGGCCGACCACGGAAGGGAGCCCGCCATGACCGCGAGCTTTGTCTACGATGCTGTCCGCACCCCCTTCGGGCGGGCGGGTGGCGCGCTCAGCGGCATCCGGCCCGACGATCTCGCCGCAGTCGTCATGAAGGCGACCGTCGCGCGCATGGGCCTCGACCCCGCGCGCATCGATGACGTGATCTTCGGCGATGCGAACCAAGCAGGAGAGGACAACCGCGACGTCGCCCGTTTCGGGGCGCTGCTGGCAGGCTTCCCCACCAGTGTCACCGGCGTGACCGTCAACCGACTCTGCTCGTCGTCGCTGGAAGCGGTGATCCAGGCCGCCCGCGCTGTCGAGACCGGCGACGCCGGTCTCGTGCTCGCCGGCGGAGTGGAGTCGATGAGCCGGGCGCCGTTCATCGTGGAGAAGTCGCCGAGGCCGTGGCCGGCGGTCGGTAACCAGACACTGTGGAACACCTCCATCGGGTGGCGGATGACCAACCCGAAGCTGCCGAAGCAGTGGACCATCTCCAATGGAGAATCGGCGGAGAAGATCGCCCGAGAGTGGGGAATCTCCCGAGATGCCCAGGACGAGTTCGCCGTGCGCTCTCACCGGCTGGCAGCTAAAGCGTGGGCTGACGGGGTCTACGATGGCGAGATCGTGCACGTGCCAGGGGCCGACCTGGCACGCGACGAGGGCATCCGGGACGACACTTCCGTGGACAAGCTCGCCGGGCTTACTCCGCTGTTCGCGCGCGACGGCGAAGGCACCGTCACCGCCGGCAACTCCTCGCCGATCAACGACGGCGCTTCCGCCGTTCTGATCGCCGCGGAGGGTGCGCTGCCCGGCGAGCCACTCGCGCGGATTGCGGGACGCGGGGCGCATGGCGTCGATCCGCATCTGTTCCCGATCGCGCCGATCGAGGCGGCGAACAAGGCGCTCGCACGCGCCGGCCGGTCCTGGGCCGATGTCGACGTGGTCGAGCTCAACGAGGCGTTCGCTTCACAGTCGCTCGCATGCGTCGCCGGGTGGCCTGAACTTGATCCTGAGCGGGTCAACATCCACGGCGGAGCGCTGGCCATCGGCCATCCGCTGGGCGCTTCGGGGGGCCGCATTCTCGGGCATGCCGCGCATGAGCTTGCGCGACGCGGAGGCGGCGTCGCCGTCGTGGCGATCTGCATCGGCGTGGGTCAAGGCCTCGCCGTCGTGCTGGAACGGTGACAGTGAGACCGCGAGCATCCGTTCGTGGTGGGGTCATTGGCAGTCCCAGAGTCAACCGAAGCTTCAGCATTCCCCTCCGACGTTCTTCCTCGACGGTGAGATGCTCGAGCTCGGCCAGCTGCAGTGACCTCCAGCGCTCTCGCCGCCGTGACAGGCCGCTGACCAGACAGGGTCGGCGCGTCAGAGAGCGGTGTAGGAATCCGCCATTTCCCGTGGAATCCTGAGTCCGGGACCACCGCCAACTAGCGTGGAATCCCTGGGGTTATCCGCCATCTCGAGCGGGAACCTACACTGACTGTAAGTTCCCGCTGAAGATGTCAAATTCCCACTGAACTTGTCCAGAGATGACATTTTTGACATGTCGGGCACAGTACGACGACGGAGGCTCTCGGCATTCTCTTCACGACCACCGCGTCAGGGTGCCGCGATCGATCGCCTCGTCGAACCCCGTAGGGCGGGGGCCCTTGGAGTAGTACACGCTCGGGTGGTCGGCGGGGTCCGGCCGAGATGCGCGGTCGACATCGAAGCCACGTTTGGTTCCGGTGTCGGTAGGTGCGGGTACCCTGTCGGGCACCCGAGCAAGATCCCGGCGCTGACCGGAGCAGATTGAGAGGTGCGTCCCGGTCGGCTTGTCTCTATCCCGAATGATGATCTATCGCCGGACGATTTATGAGCACCCAAGGTACTTCAGACCTGGAGCACGCCGTCCCGGACGATGCCATGATCCCGCTGCTTGGAGATGGACCGATGACACCCGATCAGACTGAGCACGACTTCTACGCGGCCCTCACCGCGAGGGCGGTGAACGAGGACTACACCTCGATCGAGCAGCTAGAGACGCTCGCCACCGGACAAGGATTCACGTCCGCGGAACTGGCCGAGCTTGTTAGCGACGCGGACGACCCGAACACGCTCCCACCCTCCACGACGCCGCGCAGTGCCGCCCAGGCGCGCGCGTCCGAGGATGATCTCGCCGGGCTCATCGCGCTGAACGTCCGCGCCGACGTGGACTCATCTCCGAAGTGACACGCAGAGGTTCGACGCTGGCCGGCGCTGCCGATGACAGCCGCGCCTCCACAGGCGATGACCGGGCGATCTGATGTTGGGCTACGAGGTCCTCGTCCACGAGATCCGTTCAGACGTCAACATCGACCACCTGCAACAGGTAGGTACGCTGGCCTACCCGGAGCGAATGACGTACGTCAGGACACTGACCTCTCGCGAGGTTGCGCGCGTTCCATACCGAGCCTGGGTTGATCATCTGCTGGCCGCGTCCGAAGAGGGCCGTGTCCGATTGCTCCATGACGGCGGCTACCCATACCTCTTCCACGCTCAAGGGACAGAGATTAGAACAAACTTCGCTGAAGCAGGGGTCGACTCCATCGGTGCGCTGGAGGACGCAACCTGGTACCTCGTTGAGGCCTGGGACCAGAATTAGCGAACGCCGCAGCCCATCAGTGGCCATCGTTGCTGTGGGTAAGGGACGCTTGGCGGTCGCCGCCTCGCATACCACGAGATTGTGATTATCGCAATTCTCTGCGAGTATGGGCGCATGGCTGATGACCCGGTACTCGCGCGCGTCAACGAAGTGATCGAGCGGTCGGGCCTAAGCAAGAAGGATTTCGCCAAGGCGATCGGCATTGACGGTCCGAAGCTTGCGAAGTCGCTGGTTGGCAAACGCAGGTTCACTTCTCTCGAGTTGGCGCTGGTCGCGGAGCAGGGAGATACAACCGTCGATTGGCTGTTGACTGGCGATTCGACGCGCGAGTTGGTGCTGGCGCACCGGGCTGCTGAGCATGCGATCGAGGCAAGTGACTTGGTCGGGCGGCAGACAATCGAGATGCTCGTCGAAAAGCTCGAGGGTCTGCAGTTCCTGGAACGCCCGCTGCCGTTCCCGCCATTGCCGTCGAAGCCCACGGTGGGTGGATACGTGAAGCAGGCGCAGAGACTCGCCGATGAGTGCCTACAGATGCTGGGTTCTTCCGTGGGAGGGCTGACGAACTCGGAACTGATCGGGTTGATTGAGGACAGGTTCGGCATCGACGTGGTCGTTACGGGCTTGCCGGAGGCGTGTGATGGGCTGTCCTTCTCGGACGAGGGTGTGCGAGCGATCGTCCTAGCCACCTCAGACGCGCCGTTCCGGCAACGCTTTACCCTCGCGCACGAGATTGCTCATCTGGCATTCGGCGATTCCGAGGACGCCGTGATCGAGGAGCGGCTGTGGACGGACAAGACCCAGACGGAGAGCCGGGCAAACACGTTCGCTGCCAGCTTCCTCGCCCCGAAGGTTGAGATCGTCGCGCGGCTCGCGGGACGATCCGCAGTGGATGCGTTCGACGATCTGGTGTTGCACTTCCAGATGTCACCGAGTGCGATGTCGTGGCGGCTACTCAACGAGCGGTTGGTCTCGCAAGAGGATCAGCGGCGACTGCAGTCGCAGACCGCTCGCGCAACGGCGATGCGCGCGGGCGAGGCCGCGGCGCACACGAACCGTGCGCGGCTCGCGGGGGTGCCCAGGCCGCCACAGCGTTTGGTCGACGCGTATCTCGACGCCTATCGCGATGGAGCCACAACACTCAGGCCCGCCGCGACTCTGCTTGGCCAGTCGGTGGAACAACTTGAGTTGTACTTCGTCGACAGCGCGTCTGCGGATGACAGTGCGCTGCACTTTGCCTAGGCGCCGCGTTGCAGTACCTGTTCCCGGACAACTCGGTCATCGTCTGCTTCGCTCGCGCTGACGAGCTCGACGTTCTCGAACACTACCTGCGGGGCAAGGGACGCGTCGTTGAAGCCGTCTCCCGGGAGATTTCAGACTCCGCCGGACACGTCCCAGCGCTCAGCGGGCTGGACCAGCAGGTGTGGTTCGGCGATCCGATCCCGATCGTCGGCGCCGCGAACATCCGGGCCGTGGAAGGCGTTCGCGTCGCTGTGTTCGGCGGCGGCAAGGCCAAGCCCCGGGAACACCTCGGCGAGAGCCAAACGCTTCACCTGCTACGCACGGACATCGAATTCCACGACTCGATCTGGCTCACGGAGGACCGGGAGGCTTTCCGGTTCGCGCAACGCCAGCACGTCACTACTCGTGACACGTTCGGGATCCTCTGTGACATGGTCGGCTACCTCGACCTGTCCACCGAACGGGCGTTCGAGGTCGCCCAGCACATCCTCGACGCCGGTGAGCCGATGCTCCGCAAGCCGGCATCGCCTCGCGACTTCCTCGTCTGAATGACGCGACCTCAATGCTCCTGGGGGGAGCTCCTTCGACGTATTGCGATTATCGCAAGCCGTGCTACCATTGCGATAATCGCAAGCAATCCGACTGCGTGGGCGGCTGCGGCCGTGCGGCACGAGAGAAGGAGCCTGGACGTGGCATCTCCGATTCACATCTACATCGACGGGGAACAGGTACGGGTGCCGCGGCGCCGTCTGTCCGGAGCGGATCTGCGGGCACTGGTCTCGCCGCCCGCGGACACCATCTGGCTCGACGTCCCGGACGCGCAGGACCGGCCGGTCGCTCCGGACCAGGTCATCGAGTTGGAGGACGGCATCCGCTTCTTCACCGACCGCTCACGGACGATCTACCTCGACAAGGTCCCCTACGAGGTGCGATCTGCGGTGATCTCCGAAACCGACCTGCGGGCCCTGCCGACCCCGCCGATCGGACCCGAACGTGGCGTGTGGAAGGACATCCCCGACGACATCGACGACCCGCTCGCGTCGGGGGAACTGGTCCGCGTCACCGACGGCGACCGCTTCTTCACCAAGCTCCTGCCGCAGCGCGAGATCCACATCGTCGTAAACGGCCGCCGCAAGACCGTCACCAACCGGGCGGTCAGCTACGAGCAGGTCGTGGCCATCGCCTTCCCCGACGGCCCCATTGGCGAGAACGTCACCTACAGCGTCGTCTACAGCAAGGCGGTCGCCCCCAAGCCGGAAGGCACCCTCGCCGAGGGCAGCCAGGTCACCGTGAAGGACGGAACCCGCTTCAATGTCACACCCACTGATAAGTCGTAACCCCGACCTGCGGCGACTGCGCGACGAGGGGTACGAGGTCTCCATACTCAACGCACACCTCCTCGTCAGGCACGTCCCCTACGTCGACAGCGCCAAGCAGGTGAGGTTCGGCACGCTCGTATCGGACCTCACCCTCGCCGGCGACGACACGAAGACACCGGAGAACCACGTCGCCTACTTCGTCGGGGATCAGCCGTGTGATGCTGACGGTCGTCCGCTGAGCAAGCTGATCCTCGACGGACAGCCGCCATACCCGGTCGGCGCAGGCGTCACAGCCGCATGGTGGTTCTCGAGCAAGCCGATCCCGCCGGCACGCTACGAGGACTACTACGAGAAGATGACCACCTACGCCGCGGCACTCAGCGGCCACGCCGAAGTCCTCGACGCCACCGCAACCGCTCGCACCTTCCGCGTCGTCGATGCGGCCGAGGACGACGTGTTCACCTACCACGACACCGCCAGCTCGCGTGCCGGCATCGCCGCGATCAGCCAGACACTTCGGACCGGACCGGTCGCAGTCATCGGGCTCGGTGGAACGGGCGCGTACGTCCTGGACTTCCTGGCAAAGACGCCGGCTGTCGAGATCCACTTGTTCGACCCCGACACCTTCCTGCAGCACAACGCGTTCCGCAGCCCCGGCGCCGCCACCATCGAGCAGCTGCAGTCGCAGCCGACCAAAGTTGATTACTTCGCTATGACCTACGGTGCGATGCGCCATGGCATCATCCCGCACCCGGTCGAGGTCACCGTAGAAAACCTTCAGCTGCTGGACGGGATGCAGTTCGTCTTTCTCGCGATCGACAATGGTCCCGCGAAAGCACCTGTCATCGAACATCTCGAGCGGCGCGGCATCCCGTTCGTCGACGTCGGAATGGGGCTATACGCCACGAAGTCCCGGATCGGCGGCATCGTGCGCAGCACGCTCAGCACCGACCGTCCCGGAAGCCGCGCCGCCGCACGGGCACGGATCTCGACTAGCGACGCCGGCCCAGGCGAGTACAACACGAACATTCAAATCGCCGAGCTCAACGCCCTCAACGCCGCTCTCGCGATCATCCAGTACAAGAAGTACCTCGGGTTCTACGACGACGCGGACGACACCCACTTCGCCGGATACGTCATCGACGCGAACAGCATCGTGAATGAAGACGGTCCCCAATGACCGACACTTTCGATCCCGTCTTCGTCGACGAGATCCCCGAGGGCCTCGCCCCCGACACCTTGTACGTCTGCATCCCGTACGCCACGGCGGTGCACCTGTGCGCTTGCGGGTGCGGTAACGAAGTCGTGACGCCACTCACTCCGGTCGACTGGCGTCTCAGCTTCAACGGCCGCGTCTCGCTGTCGCCCTCGATCGGCAACTGGAGCTTTCCCTGCCGATCGCACTACTGGATCACCGACGAGCGCGTGCACTGGTCGACCGCCTGGGACGACGAACGCATCGAACGCAACCGTCAGCGTGATCGTCAGGCGAAGGCCCAGCACTTCGATGAGGCGAGAACTTCCCAGGCTGCGTCGCGCGAGAAGAGGCGACCCTGGTGGGCGCCCCGAAGGAAGAAAAACTGACGGGAAGCAGCCCGTCTCAGTCACACCGCGGTCGGCCTAGCAGCGAACGACGACGATGCCTGCGACACGAGCGCGAACGTCGTCCGGGATATCTAGGTCGGCAAGCACGTCGAACACGTAGTCTGGCGCACCGCCCCTGAGCCCACGAAGTACGTGTCGATAGTACGGTAGGCCGAAGTGCCCTGGATCATCCGGAACATCGGTGAATAGGGCTTCTTCGCGAAGATCAACAACCGTTTCGCTGGGACCGGCGAATGCACCCGAGCGCGCGACGGCGACGCGCTCGAAGACAAACTGCGCGATGCGCCGCGCCCCCGTCTGGGGTGTCTGAAGGAACTCGACGAGCTCCGGCCGCGCTGTCTTGAGGTTGACATCCCACACCGGCGCGACCTTCTGAGTGTCGTCGGCGAACTCCTCCAGCGCCCGATGGTGCTCGAGCGCGCCGGCTGTCTCGTCTGCGGCTGTGCCCCATCCTGCGAAAGTGAGAAGGGCCGGGATCAGTGAGATTGTGGTCTGCCGGCAAGATTCGCAGTCATCCGAATGGGCGTCAGCGGAACAGAAGGCGCCGGCACGGTAGTCGCTTGTTCCGAGATAGAGCCCATACATCGCTGCGACGTTGAAGTAGTCAGCAGAGTCCATGAGGCTGAGCCGCTGTGAACCGTTGTCGTAGCGGAAGTCGATTGTCCAGTTGGCGTCCTTCTTGAGCCTCTTGGCTTGGACGAGCATTCCGAACGCCTCGTGGTCGTCATCGATCCACCACCACAGCCAGTCGGCGCCGACCGTGCCCTCCTCACTCTGGCTAAACGCCGCGAACTTGACTTCGGGATGGAGCGTGGAAAGCAACAGGTCGGTGATCGACGTCTCATGCCAAGTCTGACCGGTCGCCTCGAACACGCCCATCTGCTGCTCCGCTGCGAGCCGCCCGGCATGAAGTACTGCGCGCAGGTCGCGCGCGCCGGGATCGGTGCTGCTCATCACTTGCTCCACTCTCTACCCGCGACTCAGTCTTTGCTGCTTCCACCGCTGCTGGTGTGGTTGAGCACGAGCGTAGTGCTGCTGTCGAGGTGACCTCTCGGATAGTGCAGGGTGAACTCGCTGCCATACCAGTAGTGATGTGCGGCGCCGGGAAGCAATTCCGGCGACAGTGGGCTCACTCTCGTCGCCGCGCTGACGCGCTCCCTGTCGGGATGGGCCAGTAGGGTGACGAGACGCACGATAGGGGATCGCGTGACGAATCAGGTACCACGAGCGTGGGCGCAGCGGCGAGACACGCTAGCGAGATCAGCGTCCGCCGGCCACAGGGGCACGATCGCGCAACTGACCGTGTTCTCAGACGACGTCGATAATGCGCTGGAATCGGGTCGACTCAACGGAGTTCAGTGGTCCCAGCTGAAGTTCAGCTGTTCGTCACTGCTGATCAATCTTGGCGCGCTGCGCGCCAACCCGGACGCAGTCGCTGCGGGCATCAAGTGCGCGCGGGATGGTCTCGACCGCGCCCTGTTCCCCGGGTTCGGTGGCCAACTCAAGTACAACATCGCGAACGGACTGTCTGCGCTCCACGACATCGATCTGGCTGCGTGGCGCGCGGTCGAGCCGACGCAGCCCCGCGGTACCTTCGCGCTTCATGATCGCGATCGACTTCGCACTACGCGAACCCTGTTCGCCGCCGTCGGGCATTCGAACGAGCCTGCGGACGTGCGTGGACGCGCGCTCTGCAATCTGGGGAACACGCTTGACCACTCTGGCCGATGGCTCGAGGCGTACCAGGCCTATGTCGACTCCCTTGCGGCAGACCCGACCAACGGAAACGCCGCGGGCAACGCAGCGGAACTGCTCAGGGTCCGTGCTGCCCGTGGGCGAGGCCTAAGTGGGCACTACGCGGCAGTCTACGACCGGTATAGAGAGCAAGCCCAACGAAACAGAGCCCGCACGGTGCAACTCGCGGGGGAAGTCGTGGCTCAACGCTGGGACGCTCTTCCGCCCTCGGGGAGTGCGGGACACGCGTCTCATGATGGTGACCCTCTCGACGCGTATCAGCAGTGGATCAAGGATCACCGCCTTGCGCTGACAGTCGCGGTCGAGGGATTGGGCTCTGACGAGCCACGGTGGGACAGCGCGATGGTTGAGGCGGTCACGGTTCAGATCGGTGAGCCGGATCCGCCGCCGATCTTCACATCCATGAATGTCCTTAAAGCGGAGTATCTCGTGGCCCGACGGCTTGCCTACGAAGGCGAGCGGCTCCTCGATGAGTCTCCGTATGCTCAGCACCCCACTGACACCGGGGTCTACGCCGACACGCTGGACATGTCCCTCTATGGCGAACCCCCAGCGCAACTGGTCCTCGCCCAGCGGGCCACACTCGATTTGCTCGACAAGATCGCTGTTGCTGCGAACGACCACTTCAAGACCGGGATGTCACCGAGGAAGGTCACGTTCGCGAACTACTGGCGAGAAGGTAACGCAGACCAACTTCGATCAGGGCTGCCAGTTCCAGAACAGGTAGCCAGCGCAGCAGTGGCGCTAGCCGAGCTTTCCTTCGATATCGATGTCGAGGGCCTCTATCCGGAGGCCAAGACGCTGCGCAACGCAGGAACGCACCGTCTGGTTCATCTCACTCATGACTCGCCCACCGGTGTCACGGAGCTCGCGCACAGCAGCATCGATGCCGAGGCCCTGATACACGCGGCTCACCAATCGCTCCGCGTGGCACGTGCCGCATACATCTACCTCATCGACCTGGTTCAAGACCAGCAGGATGCAATCTCGGATGGCGAACAGTTCGTTACGCTGCCACTCCCAAACCAGCACTGACCCGCCTAGTCCAGGGAGGATCGGAATGACGGAGGAGTCGCGCGACCAACGAGCCGCGCCTGCCTTGACCGACGAAGAGGAAGCCATAGCGCTCGCTCTCGTCGGCATCCGGGATCGAGAGATGCGCGGCTTCACTGCACCCAGCGCGCTTTTCGACGAGGACGCGGTCACCAGCATCTATCGATTCGCCCCATCCGCGGTCAGCGTGGTCGACGTCATTGAACTGGTTCTCGAACTGGCGCCTTCCCAGCACCAGCCCGCGTACGAGAAAGTTGTCTGGATCCGCGAGTTTGACTTTCAGGGCACTACGTGTCGACTGCAATGGGGCAAGAGCGGACTCCGGCTCACCACGCTGACCCACGGAAGCAGCGCGGAGAAGAGGGATGCTCTAGGGAAGGAAGTAGAACGCCGTCTGACGGCCGCAGCCACAAGCTTCTACCAGCGCGCCATCTATCCTCGAGTGCAGCGTGAACTCCGCGAAAACCGCGCGACAGTCCTCAACCAGTTCACTCGATATCGTGGCGCCGTTGACTTCCACCTGGCGCAGCTGCGGCAGAAGCGCGAAGCGGGCGTACCCCAACCCCGACACGTTCAAGACGACGATGTCGAGGCATCCGTCGTTGCGCTCTTTCAGGGCGTCATGGCTGATGTCGCCCACCAGAGAGAACGGGCATACATCTGCACCGCGGTGATCGCTACCTACTTTGCGTACGTCCAGCACGCTCTTGTTGTTCTAGCGGCATTCTCGCCCGCCGCGCTGCAGCCTGGCTTCTCATTGCAGGAGTTGCTCGGGGCAAGTTGGGTGCACCAGTTCGACACTGTCTATCCGACTCCGCACGAGGGGCGCGTCAGCCGCGCAAAGCAGGACTTGAAGTACATCGCTAAGAACTACCGCGGACGTCTGCTGCACGGCGGAGGAGGCCATCCCGCCGATGGTGTAATCGTGGAGTGGGCGCCCGGACGCCGCAGCATCGTCAGCCAGGACGGCAAGCCGAGCGCCCAGTTCATGCTCTGGCAGGCGCCCCTGAGCGCCGATGAGATCGACGATGTCCTCGCCCGAATCAGTCGCGTTGACGAGGTAATCGAGAGCCATCCGTACTTTCCTTGGCTGAGGTCGGGCCTGGAGGCTGACTTTCGACCCAAAGCAGTTGCGTACGCGCTCCGGATGGTCGAAGAGGGCAAAGCAGCGGACTACATCCGGTACTCGAACGACTCATTCGACAACGCCGTCAACTGGGATTGAGGTGCGGTTGCGCGACGGAATGATCCGGGCGGTCTGCGAGTTCTTCGACACTCAGCACGACGCAGATGCACTCCTCGACGGACGCGCCACCTTGGGCGAACGCGAGTAACAACTCCCCCGTCGCAGCGTCGCTCCCCGCAGACGCCTGTGTGCGGGATCCAGGCCCTGGTGAGTGAGAGACAAGGATCGCCCCGGTCAGCCGAATGGCCCGCGGGACACTTCTCACCGGAATCGGCGCGGTGATCCTGGGACATCTACCCCGCGAGAACAGCCCGATCTGGACATATTGCCTCGGAATCTACACTCATGTGTAAATTCCGACTGAACTTGTCCTTTTCTCAGCACAGATGTCCCTCTCCGAGGCGGCTACCCCAGGCCCGCTTGGATGGCGCGAATATTGGTTGCGAGAACGCCTCGGCTGAGGAGCCCGGGTCCGAGCGGGCCGGCCGTGTCTTCGCCGAGGAGCGGCAGCTGTCGTAGCGCTGTCCTGGCTTCCGGGCTCAGCTGCTCAAGCTGCCAGCGGATCTCGTCGCGGACTGCGTCGACGTGATCGGGTCTCGACAGGCCCGCAGCTTTGGCCGCGTATGCGGCGGCTCCGAGGGCATGCGCGCCCATGTGGGCGACACCGGCGGCTTGTGCAGCTGATCGTGCGGCCGCGATGGCCGGTGGGGTTGTGACGTCGTGGGCGGCGCGTCCTGCAACGAAACGACGTCGGATCTCTCCGGCGGCATCGAGCTCGCCGCGCGCGAAGGCGCGGGTGCGAGCGATCGCGTCGCGCGGCCGCGGGTCTGTGGGCGCCTCCGACTCGAATATCGCGAGGACTCGTTCGGCGCAGTCAGCGGCCCACGCTGCCACGACCCGCCGATCGATCTCGCTCAACGCCTGCGGTGATGTCATCACGCCGAGCCTGCCCGACGCGAATCACGCGCTTGCGCGGCCTCGTGGGCGTCGCGCAACAGCGAGATAGCTTGCTCCGAAGTCGACTCTGCTGGGTTCACCACAGACACCCATCCGGCCGCCCCGTACAGCGGGTGTGAAACGAACACGTCGGGATCTGCGGGATTCGCACTCTCGTCCACGATCTGCGGTGCGCGGTCGCGGCCGACGTTGATGTTCACGCGGAACCGGTCTGGCCCGTCGAGTCTCGATTCCGCGTCGTCGGGGTAGTTCTTCGTCACGATCGTTCCGTATGGCTGAGTCCTCTCTGGCATCACGCCATCGGGGGCGTAGTAGAAGAACGCGTCACCCCACGCCAACTCCGGCGATCCGCTCCCCTCGCCCGGGATGACCACGAGCACTCCATCGAGCCCGCTGACAATGTCGACAATCTCATTCATCTCCATGCCTCAATCGTCACCCTCAAGTGCTTATGTGGACTTGGGCGCGAAGGGAGCAAGCATGCCAACGGGCAAGTCTCAAGAGACTGGATGGACGACGGCTGCCATCGCTCGGGTTGTGGGCTACTCCACGCAGCAAGTTCGTGACCTTGAGCGGCTCGGAGTCCTGCCCGCCGCCGAGCGCACCCCCAACGGATATCGGCGATACGAGGAGCGCCACATCATCGCGCTTCGCGCCTATCGCAGGTTGGCCGCCGCGATCGGGCCTGTGCCGGCGCGACAGCTGATGCCCACTCTCCTGCAGGGCACTCTCGATACCGCCGCGGAGAGGATCGACGGCCTGCATGCCATGCTCGCCCGCAGCCGAGACCAGGTCCGCGAAGCGAGCCGCGGCCTCCAAGCCGCCCTCGCCGACACCACCAACGTCTTCGACGACCTCGACGCCATGACGATCAGCGAGCTCGCAGAGGCTCTCGGCGTTCGCTCCTCGGCGCTCCGCCACTGGGAGCACGAAGGACTCGTCAACCCCGACCGGATCAGCCAGTCCCAAACCCGTCGATACAACGCCCAGGCAATCACCGAGGCTCGAATCGTCGCAGCACTGCGAAGCGGGGGGCATCGCATCCCACTCATCTCGCGAGTACTCGAGCAGCTTCGCGAACACGGCCTGACAGCGGAAGCACAAGCGCTTCTCGATGCTCGCCTGTCCGATCTCAACCGTCGCAGCGTCGCGCTCCTCGCCGCCTCAGGAGATCTCCACACCCTGCTGATCGAGCAGCAGGAATCGTCCGCGACTGGCTGAGGCGACGTTTGGGACATTTCTCACCGGAATCCGACCGGCGATCCAAGGACACTTACCCCCTCGAGAACGGCCCGATCTGGACATCTGTCGGTGGAACTTACACTGACGCCGACTCCGGTGAGAGGCGACCACAGCGAGAGGGGCGGGAAGGAGCCCCTTCACGGGGGGAACTCCGCGGTCGTGACGCGCATGGGAGACACCGTGCGTCGGCCGACCGGGTCGTGGACTCCGGCCGTTCACCGTCTGCTGCGGGCTCTGCGATCGGCGGGCGTGCGAGGCGTTCCTGAGCCGCTCGGCGTCGACGAGCAGGGGCGGGAGATCCTCACGTTCCTTCCCGGTGAGGTCGGGCACTACCCGCTCCCCGGCTGGATGTGGTCGCCGTCGATCCTGAACGACGCCGGGTCTTTGCTGCGCCGCGTGCACGACGCGAGCGTCCCTCTGGTCGACTGCGACCTCGAGTGGCAGATGCCCTCTCGAGACCCGCGCGAGGTCATCTGCCACAACGACGTCGCGCCGTACAACATGACCTTCGTCGACGGACGCCTCACGGGTCTGTTCGACTTCGACAGGGCATCGCCGGGCAGTCGGATCTGGGACCTCGCCTACCTCGCCTACCGCCTCGTCCCCTGGGGCGAGGACGCGGGCGTCGCCATCTCCGACGAGGAGCGTCTCTCCCGGACCGGACAGCTGATCGACGCCTACGGGCTTCCGTTCGCGCGCGACGAGGTGCTACGCGTCATGGCCGAGCGTCTGCGCGAATTGGCTGTCTTCACGGATGGGCGACTCCGCGACACCGGTGACTCCGACTTCGCCGCGCACGCCGCGATGTACCGGCGCGACGCGGCAGGGATCGACGCGTTCACCGGTTCGGGGTAGCCCACTCGACGCACCCTGATCGCGGCGTCCTCACCCGACATCCGATCGGCGGAAGAATGGGCGCATGGATGCCGCACCGCGCCCGCTGACCGAGATGCCCGACCCGCAGTTCGTCATGGTGGGCGAGGGATATCGCATCGCCACGTACTCGTGGGGGGACCCGGATGCCGAGACGGTGCTCGCCGTGCACGGATTCTCGTCGAGCTGCAAGGACAACTGGGTAAGTACTGGCTGGGTTCGCGACCTGACCCGGGCCGGGTTCCGCGTCGTGGGCGTGGATCAGCGTGGGCACGGGGCGAGCGACAAGCCGCAAGACCCCCGTGCGTACGAGATGCGAGCGTTCATCGATGACCTCGCGACGGTGCTCGACACCTACCTGATCGACTCCGCGCGGTATCTCGGATACTCCCTCGGTGCCCGCGTCGGCTGGCAGCTCGCCGTCGACCGCCCGCAGCTGGTCACCCGCGCGGTCCTCGGTGGCATCCCGGACGGCACGCCTCTGGCGCGTCTCCAGCTCGATCAGGCGAAGGCCTACGTCGAAGACGGAACGCCGGTCACCGACAAGGTCACCGGCAACTACGTGACCCTGGCCGAGCGGGTGGCGGGGAACGATCTGCCGGCTCTCGTCGCCCTGGCCGAGGGCATGCGCTTCGGCGAGGACGGCGACCCCGACCCTGCCCGCCCGCCGCAGCAGCCTGTGCTGTTCGCCACCGGTAGCGAGGACGCGATCCTGCCGCGGTCGCTCCGCCTCGCCGAGGCGACCCCGATCGGCACGTTCGTCGAGATTCCGGGCCGGCACCACTTCAACACCCCGGGATCCCGCGACTTCCGCGCGGCCGGGCTGGAGTTCCTCCTCGATGCGGACTGACGGCATCCGTCAGGGAGAGATTCTCGCGCGGCTCCCCCTGTAAGAGATGCGGCTCTGGATCGTCAGGTCTGTTGAACGGGCGCGGAGAAGCCGCCCCGTCATCCGATCAGGAGACGACCATGAACACCACATTCCTCTCGGGGACCCTCCTCACCCTCGCCTTCGTCGCGGCGCTCCCGGCGGCGGCGGTCGCCGCGCCCACAGTGATCGCTCCCGGCGCTTCGACGGTTCCCTCCGACATCGACGACCTCGACGGTGACCTCGCACCCGACCCAAAGGTCGTCATCGACGTGGCCGCGACGTGTGAGCCGGGCGCGGGTATCGCGTACTCGATCACCATCCAGCACGAGCCCGAGAACGCCACCGGTGTCGAGATGCAGTGGATGGATGAGGGAGGCGCGACCGGTCAGAGTATCGGCGCGGAAGCCACCGTCCCTTCGGGAGAGGGCGTCTTCGACGTGAGGGCGCTCCTGCACACCACCACGGGCTTCATCGCCTCCGAGTGGCAGGACGTCGTCGTGGACTGCGCCGCGGATCTGCCGCTGCGCGGCACCCCGGACTTCACGGGTTGAGGCGGGGAGAAGATCGCCATGACCTTCGCAGCCCTGCGGCACACCCTCGCCCTCGTCGGTGCGCTGTCGATCGCCGGAATCGCCGTCACCGGATGCGACGCCCACGGGGGCCCTGCGGCGCAGACCGCCCCCGCCGCCCCGCATGCCGCCTCGACGGCGCGGGCGACGCCGGATGCGCCCGCCGCCCTCGCGCGCGTGGCGCGTATCGCTTCGATCGTCGAGGTCTTCGACGCCCCCGACGGAAGCGTGGTCCGCACCCTAGAGGCGACGACCGGATTCGGCTCGCAGACGGTTCTCCTCGTCACGGATGCAGGTCGCGTCGGGTGGCTCGAGGTGATGCTGCAGGGGCGCCCGAACGAGGCGCGCGGCTGGATCCGCGCCGCCGACGCGGATGTACGCGACGTCGCCGTCGAGGTGAGGGTGGACCTGTCCGCCCGCGAGCTGGCGCTTCTCGAGGAGGGAGAGGTGGTGTGGACCACCCCGACCGCGATCGGCGACCCCGACCACCCGACCCCGACCGGTTCCTTCTACGTGACCGACAAGCTCGACACCGGGGACCCCGAGGGTGCCTATGGGCCCTACGCGCTCGGGCTCTCCGCCCGTTCCGAGGTGCTCACGGAGTTCGCGGGAGGAGACGGTCAGATCGGCATCCACGGCACGAACGCGCCGGACAGCATCGGGCAGGCCGTCTCCCACGGGTGTCTGCGCATCGACAACGCGCTTGTCGCCGAACTCGCCGCTCTGCTACCCCTGGGTACACCGGTGACGATCTCGTGATCACGGAAGGACACGTCGGTGCAGCGCCAGGAACGCCCCGAGTCGCAACACGACGCCGAACTCGTCCACGCGGTCCGCGCGGGAGATCGGGACGCCTTCGCCGGCCTCGTCGAAGCGTGGTTCGACCGCTGCTGGGAGGTGTCCTGGCGCATCCTCCGGGATCGCGACCGCGCAGCGGACGTCACCCAGGACGTCATGCTGACCGCGTGGCGAAAGCTCGACTCGCTCGCCGAGCCGGGGGCATTCGGCGGGTGGGTGCTGCGGATGTCGCGCAATAGGTCACTCGACCGGCTCGCCCACGAACAGCGCACCCAGCCGACCGACGAAGAGGCGACGCTCGAACCGCGCGACCCCACCGTCACGGCCCTGGCGGACCCCGAGAGGGAAGCGGTCCGCGCCGAGGCCCACGATCTCGTCTGGGATGCCGCGGCCGCGCTCGGCGAACGGGACGCGAGCATTCTCGACCTCCACCTGCGCCACGGCCTCGAACCGCGTGAGCTCGCCGAAGAGCTCGGGATCCAACCGAACGCCGCCCACCAGGCCCTTCACCGGATGAGGGGGCGACTCGGTATCGCGATCCGCGCACGGGTTCTCTGGCATCGGGGGAAGCCCGGCTGCGAGGCGCTCGCCGCCGAACTGGGTCGCACGTCCTCGACGGGGTTCGACGCTCGTCTGGTGCGACTGATCGACCGTCACGCGCAGACGTGCACGGAATGCTCCGACCGGCAGCGGCGCGCGGCCCTCACCCTCGCCGCGTTCGCGACCGTGCCGTTCGTCGCCGCCTCCCCGGCGGTCCGGACCACGACGGCGCACGCGCTCGCCGCGCACGGCGTGCCCGTGCCGGTGGCATGGAGGACGGTGCCGAGTCCCGACTTCGCGGGAGAAACCGTCCTCACCACCGAAGCGATCGCTCCGGGCGACGTGAGCGGGGAGCCCGCGGCCGAAGCCGAGGGCGTCGGCATCCCGTCGTCCGGTCGCCTCAACGGCGGGCGACGTCCACGAAGGTGGCGCCTCGCCGCCCTCGCGGGGACCGGTGCGGGGTTGCTTCTCCTCGTCGGGGTGATCGGCGTGGCCACAGGGATTCTCGGGCCGGTGATGCCCGCGGAGACGACGACCCCGAGCCCGCCCGCGTCCGTTCCCGCGTCGCGGACCGCCGCCCCTACGGCGTCTCCGCTCGCGACGCCGTCGAGCCCGCCGTCGACACCGGTGCCGATCACGGTTCCGCCTCCGGTCTCGAGCGAGCCGCCTCCGGCGCCGCAGCCCGCTCCTCCCGCTCCGACCGCGCAGATGACAGCGGTCTGGGTCGGTGTCGAGGGATGCCCCGAGGAGACTCCTTTCCTGTACCGGGTCACCTGGGAAGCGACCGACGCCGACACCGTGCGCCTCGGCGGAAGCTGGGGCGAGGACGAGGTGGCCTCGTCGGGCGTCAGCGATCGCTGCGGTGCGCAGACCGCCCGCTTCACCCTCACGGCGAGCGGCGCGGGCGGGCAGGTCGTGGTGCTCGTGGAGGCGGAAGCAACCCCGGCGGGCTGACCGCGCCCTCGCCGGCACCCTCGCGAGCGTCCTCTGCGGTCACCGCGCGGGAGGATGGGCGTATGGCAATGGATGTGACGGTCGTCGGCGGAGGCATATCGGGACTCGCGTGCGCCCGCGCGGCGGCGGCCGCCGGTAAATCCGTGCAGGTCCTCGATCGGGGGCGTCGGGTGGGTGGACGGTTGGCGACGCGGACGCTCTGGGGTCGCCCCGTCGACCACGGTGCCGCCTATTTCGTCGTCGACGAGGCGTCCGACTTCGGCGCGGTCGTCGCCGGCTGGCGCGAGCGGGGTCTCGCGCGCCCCTGGACCGACACGTTCGTCGTGATCGGCGAGGACGGTGCGCTCACGCACAAGCGAGGACCGATGCGGTGGGCCGCGCCGCGAGGGCTGCGGTCACTCGCGGAGGATCTCACGGATGGCCTCGACGTTCGCCTCGAGACCACCGTCGAGAAGGTCGAGCCGTACCGCATCGACGGACGAGAGGCCGGGGAGGTCGTCCTCGCCATGCCGGGTCCGCAGGCGGGGCGCCTCCTCAACGCGGCACCCGGCGCGGACCTCGAGTGGGAGCCGGTCATCGCCGTCGCCCTGCGGTGGGACGCGCGGCAGTGGCCGGGCGACCTCCACGGTGCGTTCGTCGACGGGCATCCCGACGTGTCGTTCATCGCCGACGACGGCGACCGACGCGGGGACGGAGCTTCCGTGCTCGTCGTCCACACCACGGCGCAGCGCGCTCGACGGCACCTCGATGAGCCGGACGCGGTCATCCCGGCCGTCGTCGCCGCCACGCGGGCCCTCCTCGGCATCGACGCGGAGCCCGCCGCGACGTTCGCCCACCGCTGGACGTTCGCTCGACCGGCCGAGACCCGGGATGCGCCCTTCCATCGCGGCCCCGGCCTCTCGGTCTGCGGCGACGCGTGGGGCGCCCGCTCCGCGGTGCGCACCGCCTGGGCGTCGGGTCATTCCCTCGGCGTCGCGCTGAGCGGCGCGTGACGCCGTGTTCGCGTGAGAGAGCGGCATCCGTTCAACGGTTTGCTCGTGCGTTCCTCTGTCGGCGGAGTTTGAACAGCTCACCCGTGCGCACGATGCGTAGAAGGGTGACGAGCAGAAGTCCACCGGCGAGGTTCAGCGCGAGGACCGGAAGGAACCACAGGAACCAGTCGAGGTAGGTGATCGGGGCCCCGCTGATGATCGCGCCGAAGGCGAACAGCGAGTCGAGGATCGAGTGGAACAGCTGGAAGCCGGCGAGGACGAACCCGCCGGCGACGGCGGCCGCGATCTTCGCGGGCTCCGAGTCCGTGCCGGTCTGCATCCGGGTCATGAGGGTGATGACCGCGCCCCCGAGGATGGCGAGCGCCACGAACTCCGGCCCGGGAGGCGCGTCGATGAAGTGCTGAGCGGTCTCGGCGAGGATCGGGTGCCAGTCGGGGAAGGCGAGTACGACGATCGCCATGATCAGCCAGCCGCCGATGAGGTTGGCCAGCAGTGTGCCGCCCCACAGCTTGGCCAGCTGCATCGCGGTTCCCTCACGCGCCACGAGAGCGGCGACGGGCATGAGGAAGTTCTCGGTGAACAGCTCGCTGTGCGCGAGGAGGAGCGCGATCAGGCCGACGCTGAAACCGAGTCCCGCCAGGAGCTGATCACCGGTCTCGTAGAGGATGCCGATGTAGACGAGCACGCCGATGCCCACCTCGACACCGCCGAGGAATCCGGTGACGAGGGTCGCGCGGAAGGTCCGGTGGAGCCGCTCCGCACCTTCGCCGACGACCTCCTCGAACTCGATCTCGATCTCTTCCTCGACCGCTTCGTCGTTGGCCCCGTCCCGGCGCCGCTCCTCCGCCCGGGCTTCGCGCGCATCGCTCATCGCGCCATCATCGCAGTCGCGGGGGCGCGAGGGGCCTACGGGACGATATCGAGGCCGGTGGCCTTCTCGGCCGCGGCGATCCCGCCTGCATCCGTGACATCGAGTCCCGCCGCTTCCATCACGGCCACCGCCTGTGCGGAGCGGTTGCCCGATGCGCAGTAGACGATGTACTCCTCCGCGGGGTCGAGCTCCGCGACGGTCGCGTCGAAATCGGGTGACTGGAGATCGATGTTGACGGCGCCGTCGAGATGCCCGCCGGCGTACTCTGCCGGGGTGCGCACGTCGACGACGACGGTGTCCTCATCGACGGCGATCGTCGGGGATGAGGCGGTAGAGCACCCACTCATCGTCGCGGCGAGGACGAGGGCAGCTCCGATCGCCGACGCGCGAAGGCTGCGGCGCATCAGGCGTGTCCCTCGCAGCGCTGATCCGCGGGAACTCCTGCGAGCGCCTCTTCCACGTGCTGGCCGCACCCGGCCCACGTCGCCTTGCCACATCGATCACACGTCACACGAGCGCACATTACTTCTCCCTCACGTCGGTTCGTAAGGATCATAGCATACCCCGGGGGGTATTAAGTGAAGTGGGGGCGCACAGACAGTCAGTCGCCGGCGCGGCGCCAGTCATCGGAGGTGAGGTGGGACCCGGCCTGCGGACCCATCTGCAGCATGCCGCCGTCGATGACCCAGCTGGCGCCGGTGACGTAGGACGTGGCGGCGGAGGCGAGCAGGACGGCGACCGCGGCGATCTCGTCCGGCGTGCCGGGGCGGCCGAGAGGGATGCCGGCGCGGTGGGTGGTCTCGGCATCCTCCGCGTCCATGTCGTTGATGGGCGTGGCGATCTCGCCGGGCCCGAGGGAGTTCACGGTGATGCCGTGCTGACCGAGCTCCAGCGCCATCGTCTTCACGAGCCCGCCGAGGCCGTGCTTGGACGCGACGTAGGGGGAGCTTCCGACGCGCGGCTGGTGCTCGTGGACACTCGTGATGGCGATGATGCGTCCGCCGCGGCCGGCGGAGACCATGCGGCGAGCCGCTGCCTGCATCCCGACGAACGCGCCATCGAGGTTGAGGCTGATGATCTTCCGCCATTCGTCGAGCTCGATGTCGAGGAACGGGCCACCGGTGCCGCCGCCGGCGTTGTTGACGAACACGTCGACGCCGCCGAGCTCATCCGCGAGGGCGTCGATCACGGTCGGCGCCCCCTCCAGGTCGGTGGCGTCGAACTGCGCCACCACCGCGCGCTGACCCCGGGCGCGCACGCCGTCGGCGGTCTCGTTCGCGCCCTCCTCGTCGGAGTGCCAGGTGATCCCGACATCCATCCCCGCCTCTGCGAGTGCGATGGCGGTGGCCGCACCGATGCCGGAGTCGGATGCGGTGACGATGGCGTATCGGGGTGCGAAGGTGTCGGTCATGGTGCGACGGTAACCCGCGGGAACTTCGCGGACGGGGTCTTGCGGGGCGGGGCCGCGATCGCTAGAGAAGCCCGCGGGACCGGGCTCCCGCGCCTACCCGAGCAGCGTGACGCCGAACTCCGCGACGACGGTGCGGACCTCGGCGAGGTAGGCCTCGGCCTGGTCGGTCAGAGGAATCGCCGATCGACCGATCCACCCGATCTCGATGCGCTCGTCGACATCCAGGGGGATCGCGACGATCTCCGGATCGAGGTCGTCGCTGATGATGCCGGTCGAGATCGTGTACCCCTCGAGGCCGATCATGAGGTTGAAGATCGTCGCGCGGTCCGAGACCCGGATCTCCCGCGCGCTCGACAGCGTGGAGAGGATCTCCTCCGCGAAGTAGAACGAGTTGTTCGCGCCCTGGTCGAAGGTCAGCCGCGGCAGATCCGCGAGATCGTCGAGGGTCACCCGGTCGCGCGCGGCCAGCGGGTTCTTCCGCGAGATGAAGATGTGCGGGGATGCGAGGAAAAGCGGGCGGAACACCAGCCCGGCGTCGCGCAGCAGCTTGTCGAGGACGTTGCCGTTGAAGTCGTTCCGGTACAGGATGCCGAGCTCGCTGCGAAGGGTGCGGACGTCCTCGATGATGTCCCACGTGCGGGTCTCGCGGAGCGAGAAGTCGTACTCCGCGGCGTCGCTCGCCCGGACCATCCGGACGAAGGCGTCGACCGCGAAGGAGTAGTGCTGGGCCGACACCGCGAGCAGGCGCCGGGACGGGGGGCGCCCGATGTACCGCTCCTCGAGGAGGGACATCTGCTCGACCACCTGCTTCGCGTATCCGAGGAACTCCGTGCCGTCGGCCGTGAGCGTCACTCCGCGCGCGGAGCGGAGGAGGAGCGTCCGGCCGACCCGCGCCTCGAGGTCCTTCATCGCGGCCGACATCGTCGGCTGCGCGACGTAGAGGAGGTCGGCGGCGGCCGTGATGGACCCCTCCGCGGCGACCTCGATGAAGTACCGCAGGTGCTGCAGGGTGACGCCGTCGGATCCGCGAGCCATAGCGGCATCCTATAGTTCCGGATAGTCGGGGGTGGTTTCTCGATAACCGCCCTCAGCCTGCACGATGGACCACTGACCACCGCAAGGCCGAGCCCGGCCGAACGAGCCACGGATCGACCGCCATGACCACCACGTTCACGTTCACCACGACGACCACCCCTTTCGACGAGGACTACGCGCCGGCCGAGGGGACCCGGGCGACCACCAACTTCGCCAACCTCGCCCGCGGCGACGACCGCCGGGAGAACCTCCGCAATGCGCTGACGATGATCGACCGGCGTTTCAACGACCTCGCCCGCTGGGACAACCCCGACGGCGACCGCTACACGGTCGAGCTCGAGATCGTCTCCGTGGGGCTCCGGTTCGCCGCGGAGGAGGAGGATCGCGAGTTTCCGCTCCTCGAGGTGCTCGACGTCTTCATCGTCGATCGGCGGACGGGGGAGCGCCACCACGGCATCGTGGGCAACAACTTCTCCTCCTACATTCGCGACTACGACTTCAGTGTCGTCCTGCCGGCGGCGAAGGAGGCCGCCGGGCGGTTCACGATCCCGGAGGACTTCGGCACCCTGCACGGGCGCCTCTTCCAGGAGTTCGTCGACTCCGCGGCGTTCGAGGAGCGCTTCGCGGCGCCGCCCGTCATCTGCATCAGCGTCTCGACCAGCAAGACCTACCGGCGCACCGGCAACCACCACCCGGTGCTCGGCGTCGAATACCGCCAGGACGAACCGTCGCTGACCGATGCCTACTTCGGGAAGATGGGGCTCCAGAGCCGGTACTTCCTCCCGCCCGGGGCGAAGGCCCCGCTGGCGTTCTACTTCCGCGGCGATCTGCTCGGCGACTACTCGACCCTGCAGCTCATCGGCACGATCAGCACGATGGAGACGTTCCAGAAGATCTATCGCCCGGAGATCTACAACGCCAACTCCGCCGCCGCCGACGTCTACCGCCCGACCCTCGACCAGCAGGACTACTCGCGCACGCTGATCGCCTACGACCGCGACGAGCGCAGCCAGCTCGCCGTCATCCAGGGGAGGTACGCCGAGGAGCACCTCATGAGGCCGCACGGCGCGGAGCTCCAGCGCTGGGCCGCGGCCCACCCCGCCCCCGTCGGATGACACCCGGATCGATCTCGGAAGACCCACTGATATGAACACCCTCCTCCCCACCTCCGTCGTCGGCAGCCTGCCGAAGCCCTCCTGGCTCGCCGAGCCCGAGACCCTCTGGTCGCCGTGGAAGCTCGACGGCGACCAGCTCGCGGAGGGGAAGCAGGATGCGCTCCGCATCGTCGCCGCCGAGCAGGTCCGCCGCGGCATCGACGTCATCAGCGACGGCGAGCAGACCCGCCAGCACTTCGTGACGACCTTCATCGAGCACCTCGACGGGGTCGACTTCACGCAGCGCGAGACGGTCCGCATCCGCGACCGGTACGACGCCAGCGTCCCGTCCGTCGTCGGCGCGGTGAGCCGCCCCAAGCCGGTCTTCGTCGACGACGCGCGGTTCCTCCGTCAGCAGACCGACCAGCCGATCAAGTGGGCACTCCCCGGCCCGATGACGATGATCGACACGCTGTACGACCGGCACTACGGCAGCCGCGAGAAGCTCGCGTGGGAGTTCGCCGGCATCCTCAATCAGGAGGCGAGGGAGCTCGAAGCCGCCGGGGTCGACACCATCCAGTTCGATGAGCCGGCGTTCAACGTCTTCTTCGACGACGTGCGCGACTGGGGGGTCGCTGCCCTCGAGCGGGCGGCGGAGGGGCTCCGCGCCGAGACCGTCGTGCACATCTGCTACGGCTACGGCATCAAGGCCAACAACGACTGGAAGGCGACCCTCGGGTCGGAGTGGCGACAGTACGAGGAGTCGTTCCCGCTGCTCCAGCGCTCGAGCATCGACACCATCTCCCTCGAGTCGCAGCACTCGCACGTTCCGATGGACCTCATCGAGATCCTCCGCGGCAAGAAGGTGATGCTCGGCGCGATCGACGTCGCGAGCGAAACCGTCGAGACACCGGAGGAGGTCGCCGACACCCTCCGGAAGGCGCTGACGTTCGTCGACGCGGATAAGCTCGTTGCGAGCACGAACTGCGGCATGGCGCCTCTGCCTCGGGATGTGGCCCTCGGCAAGCTCAGCGCACTGAGCGCAGGTGCCCGCATCGTTCGGGAGGAGATCGCCGGTGCCCAGTCCTGACAACGCCTCGTCGCCCCACGCGTGGGCGCCGACGCACCCCCTCGAACCCGCCGAGGTCACCGAGGCGGGCTTTGCCACCTCGCTCCCCGCGGAGGACTTCAAAGCGCTCTTCCGCGGTCATCCCGCGGGTGTCTCCGTCATCACGGCGGATGCCGGCGACGGACCCGTCGCGCTGACGGCGACGTCGGTGGCGTCGGTGAGCGCCGATCCGCCGCTGCTGATCTTCTCGATCTCGACGCTGTCGTCGGCGGCTGCGACCCTCGCACGGGCCGAGACCGTCGTGGTCCACCTCCTGGACGCCGATGACATCGACCTCGCGAGGCTCGGCGCGACCAGCGGCGTCGACCGCTTCGCCGACGAAAGCCGCTGGACGCGCCTGACGACGGGCGAGCCGGTGTACCGGGGCGTCCGCGCGTGGGTGCGCTGCGCGGTCATCAACCGCATGGATGCCGGTACGTCCACTGTGATCGCCGCGCACGCGCTGCAGTCGCACATCGAGCGCGATGTCGCCCCCGGCGAGCCGGGTGACGCCCTGGTGCATCACAACCGCAGCTGGCACCGCCTCAGCGAGGGCTCCCGCCTCGACGGCTGAGGCAGCGTCGACGGCTGAGCTCGGGCGTCTCCCTCTCAGGCGGGGTGCTTCGCCAGGAGCTTGGACACGGTCATCATCGCGCCGCCGAGGACGGCCGGGATGCCGCCGCCGGGGTGCACCGAGGCGCCGACCCGCCAGAGCCAGGGCGTGCGGAGGTCGTGCTGTGCCGGCCGGTGGAACGGGCCGCTCATCCACAGCGGACGCGCGGTGCCGTAGAGGGCGCCGTGGGGTTCGCCGAAGGTGCCGAAGTACCGCGGGTCGAGCACGACGATGTCGGTCATCGCGTCCGTCAGGGGTGTGTCGAGGCCCATCGTCCGCGAGATGCGCTCGACTTCGCGACGCACGAACGGGTGCTCCAGCGAGTACTCCGCGCCGTCGGCGGCGCTCGTGAGGAGGACGCCCAGAGTGCTCCGGTCGTTGGGGTAGATCTCGCCCGCGCGGTAGTGGTTGACGAAGGCCATCGTGTCGGCGGGCTCGTCGCCCGCGGCGAGGCTCCGGTACAGCGCGGCGGGCTTCGTGGGGAGGATGACGCTGTGCGCGGAGGTGTCCTCCGGCAGCGGGGTCTGGAGCACCCCGTAGATCGCCACCGCCGAGCACGACAAGGTTTGCGACGACCTCCGCGGCCGGTCGCGACCGAGGAGCGCGTCGAGCCGGTCGGCGTCGAGACCGCTGACGACCATGTCGGCGGGGTACGCGGCATCCGTCGTTGTGACCCGTCCGCGGTCGATGCGGGTCACGGCCGCGCCGGTGCGGATGTCGACCCCCGCCGCCTCGGCGAGGCGCTGCAGAGCCAGGACGATCTCGTAGACACCGCCGCGCGGCACCCAGACCCCGGATGCGGCCATGATCGCCGGCATGCTCGCGTAGAGCGCGGGGGTGCGGGCGGGCGACACACCGGCGTTCAGCGTGTGGATGGCGATGATCTCGCGGAGCCCTTCCGGCATCCACTCGAGGCTGTCGAGGTACGCAGTCGTGCTGAGGCGTCGGCCGTAGACGGCCAGCAGCCGCCGCAGCGCCGGCAGCGACGACCGGTCGAGCGGGTCGGCGACGAGGAGTGCGGTCGCGTCGTCGGCGAGCGGCGCGTGAAGGTCGCTGAAGCGCTTCCACGCCGGATACCAGGGGTGCTCCGGCGGGACGGGGAGCGTCACGTTCTCAGCGTCGTAGTAGTAGCGACCGACCTCGGGGAGGCGCTCCAGCTCGAGGTCGGCGACCCCGGCAATCGGGCGCGGTCCGGAGCCGAGCAGGCCGAGCAGCCGCTCCCAGACCCCGGGGAACGTGACGAGCGAGGGGCCGGTGTCGATGCGCTCGCCGCCGACGTCGAGGCGCCGGCTCTTCCCGCCGACGGTCTCGCGCGACTCCAGCAGCGTGACGTCGTGGCCGGCATGGGCGAGGAGAGCGGATGCCGCGAGCCCGCCGAGTCCGGCGCCGACGACGACGATGCGGCTCACGGGTAGAGCCCGAAGAACATGGCGGCGAGCAGCAGACCGCTCGCGACGGAACCGGCGATGTAGGGGAACGCGATCGACAGCGGGTACAGACGCCGCCCCGTCGCGGGGGTCGGGCGGACCAGCATCCACACCACGAGGACCCCCGAGATCGCGAGGTTGACCGCGGCGACGGGAAGGCTGATGAGAGCGAACAGCACGGTGGAGACCAGCCACCAGGCGCCGCTCCAGATCGCCGTACCGCGGGGCCCCAGCCGGACGGCGGTGGTGGTGATGCCCGCCTCGCGGTCTTCGTCGATGTCCTGCACGGCGTCGTACGCGTGCTTGGCGATGCTCCAGGCGAACAGGCCCAGGATCGCCGGCCACACGGGCGCTGCGCCGAGGGCGATCGGCATGATCAGCAGCGGCATCCCGTAGGCGGCGTTGCTGAGCGAGTCGAGGAACGGCCTCCGCTTGAACTGCAGCGGCGGGGCGGAGTAGAAGACGAAGACGCCCGCGTAGATCGCGATCAGCCCGACCGCGGGGAGGGGGAGGGTGAGGAGGAAGTAGAGGAGGAACGGGATGTTCAGCGCCGCGACGGCCCACACGATCAGGCGGACTTCGCGCGGGTGGATGCGCGCGCCCTCGATCGTGCCCTTGCGGGAGTTCAGCGCGTCGGTGTCCTGATCGAAGATGTCGTTCACGCCGTAGATCAGCAGGTTGAACGGCAGGGTCAGCCACAGGATGATCGGGAGCGCCCGCAGATCGAACGGCACGCCCGTGAGCCAGATGCCGACCGCGCCCGAGCCGATCGTGTTGATCCACAGCACGGGCCGCGAGATGTGGATGAGGCGCACGAGGGCGTGCCACGCGACGGCCGGTCCGGTACGGGGGACTGCCCCGGCGTGCTCAGAGATGGCGGCCTCCGCGGGGAGCGGGCGACGCGGGTGTGCGGAAAGCGGCGATGGCAGGACTCCGACTCCTGAGGACGGCGGATGCCGCACGCGATGGGGTGTGACGCGATTCTAACTTTCGCCGGGAGGGCGCGGGGTCGGCTGCCTCACGACCGCCATGCAGCGTCATGCGGGTCGTTCGAGTGGCGGTTGTGGCCGCCTCAGCTCGTGTCAGGGGGCCGCGACCGCCACCTGAACGCGGCCCCGCCTCGGCCGGTCCGCGCAACTCAGAGGCGCGCGACGAGCGACTGCCCGGCGGCGCGGCCGGTGAAGATGCAGCCGCCGAGGAACGTCCCCTCGAGCGCGTTGTAGCCGTGCGCGCCGCCGCCGCCGAAGCCCGCAGCCTCGCCGACGGCGTAGAGCCCCGGCATCCGTGATCCGTCCGGGGCGAGCACGCGGCTTTCGAGGTCGGTCTGGATGCCGCCGAGCGACTTGCGGGTGAGGATGTGCAGCTTCACCGCGACGAGGCCGCCGGCCTTCGGGTCGAGGAGGCGGTGGGGCTTCGCCGTGCGGGTGAGGCGGTCGCCGAGGAAGCGGCGGCTGTTGTGGATGCCGATCACCTGCTGGTCCTTCGAGAACGGGTTGGCCATCTCGGCGTCGCGCTGGCGGATCTGCCGCTCGATGTGATCGGCGTCGAGGATCGGGTCGTCGGTCAGCGCGTTCATCCGCGCCACGAGGTCGGGCACGCTCGTGGCGGTGACGAAGTCCGGCCCCAGGTCGCGGAACGCCCGCACCGGCGGCGGCGCGCCGCGTCCGAGCCGGCTCTTGATCAGCAGGCGGTAGTCCCGGTTGGTGATGTCGGGGTTCTGCTCCGATCCGGAGAGCGCGAACTCCTTCTCGAGCATCTTCTCGGTGAGGACGAACCACGAGTGGTCGAACTCAGCGATGTCGGGGGTGGTCCGCAGGAGCTTGAGCGTGCCGAGGGTGTCGTAGCCGGGGAGCCCGGGCGCGGGGAGGCGCCGCCCGCGCGCGTCGAGCCACAGCGACGAGGGCCCGGGGAGGATGCGGATCGCGTGCCCCGGCCAGATCGGATCCCAGTTGCGGATGCCCTCGGTGTAGTGCCACATGCGATCGCGGTTGACCAGGCGCGCGCCCGCGGCGTCGGCGATGTCCAGCATCCGTCCGTCGACGTGGTGTGGGACGCCGGTGACCATCGAGCGCGGCGGTGTCCCGAGGCGCTCGGGCCACCACCTCCGCACCAGGTCGTGGTTGCCCCCGATGCCGCCGGTGGCGATTACCACTGCCTGCGCGCACAGCTCGAACGCCCCGATCGGGTCGCGATTCGACCGGACGCCGCGCGCCGCGTCGTCGGTCGCGAGCCGCGTGCCGTGCACGCCGACCACCGCGCCGTTCTCGACGATGAGCCCGTCGACCTGATGCCGCGTGTGCAGCCGCACCAGGCCCGAGGCCATCGCCTCCCGCGCCCGGTCGGCGAACGGCTCGGAGATCCCGGTGCCGGTGCCCCACGCGACGTGGAACCGCGGGACCGAGTTGCCGTGACCGCCCGCGGTGCCGTCGCCGCGCTCGGCCCAACCGAGCACCGGAGCGAAGCGGATGCCGTGCTCCCGCAGCCACGGGAGCTTCTCGGTCGCGGCGAACTCGACGTACGCGCGCCCCCACCTCTTGGCCCACTCGTCTTCCGGGTGGTCGCCCTCGAGGCGGTCCCACCCGGCGGAACCCTGCCAGTCCTGCCACGCCAGATCGAACGAGTCCTTCACCCCCAGGCGGCGCTGCGCGGGGGAGTCGACGAGGAAGAGCCCGCCGAACGACCAGAAGGCCTGCCCGCCGAGGTTCTGCCCGTTCTCCTGCTCGACGATCGCCACGCGCGTGCCCGCGCGGACGAGTTCGCTGGTCGCGACGAGGCCCGCCAGGCCCGCGCCGACGACGATGACGTCTGCGTCCATCCGCCCATCATGGTCGTTTCACGGTGCAGACTCGACCCCCTCGGCGGCGAGCAGAGCCGACGCGGGGAGGACGCGACCCGGGAACCGAGACGGGTACAAAGTGAACACCGGTCGGGATTCATCCTGCGGCGACCGTGTGTTCGGCATCCGTTCACATCGTGGCCCGAAGGGTGCAACTCGCCTTCCTAGGGTGGTCGTCGGTCTGTTCGCCGCCCCGACGACGCATTTCTGCGCTGCGGACCATTTCCCCCCGAGAGGACCCCTCCATGACGCATGCCTACCGCCGTGTGCTGCGCACCTCCGCAGCCGTCGCTGGTGTCATCGCCCTGACCCTGGTCGCCGTCGTGCCGTCGGCTGCCGACACCCCCGAGGCGACCGAGCTGCTCGGCGACCCACGACAGATCCTGATCGAGAACGTGCACGCCGCCGACAAGGTGCTCGAGATCGGGAACGATGCTGCGCAGACGACCGGACCCGACGGCGCCTGGGTCGCGGCGGCGGCGATCTTCGCGCTCGGCGACGCCCCCGACGAACTGGCCGCGCAGACGGTGACGGCCTACCCGGTGACCGCCGCGGAAAACACGTTCGTGCTGGCCGACGCCGACGGCGACGTCCTGGTGCGCCGCGACAACGCCGACGCCGAATGGCGCTATCTCGCGCTTAGCGACCTCCCCCTCGCCGACGCGGCGGCGAACGCCTACGCGCAATGGACGTTCGCGGATGCCGGTGACGGACGGGTGAACATCCTGAACGTCGCGCCGGGCGCGAACGGTCAGAGCGCCGCTCTGGACATGTACGACTGGAAGACGGAGGACGGCTCGCAGATCCAGACGTGGGACCTCGGGCCGAACACGGTGCAGCAGTGGATCGTGCACGAGATCGCGGCGTCCTTGGCGCCGGTCGCCGCGCGGGTGGAGCCGGGCATCGCGCCGCAGCTGCCGACGACCGTGATCGCCCGGTACGACTGGGGTCTCGACCACCCGCTCGACGTCGCCTGGGCGATGCCCGCGGCAGAGGTCTGGCAGAGCGAGGGGACCATCGTCGTCGAGGGATCCGGAACGGGGTTCTTCGGTGAGGAGGTCGAGGTGCGCGCAGAGGTCCTCGTCGGCGCCGTCGGCGACGCCGTGGACGCGGCGGTGAGCGCACACGCCGGCATCACCGTCACCGAGTTGCGCATGCGCGCCCCGAGGACCGTCGAACGCGCCGTCTCGGGCAGCGAGATCACCGTCACCGCGCCGGTCACCTGGGACTGGTCGACCGTCTCCGACGCCGATCTGGCGCTCCCGGGCGAGGTGATCGTGCCCGCCGTCGACGGAACCGGCTTCGCCGCGAATCTCGTCGTCTCCGTCATCGCCACCGCGCAGGTCAACATCCTGCGCGAGGGCGGCGTCAACTGGACGTACACACACAAGGACGGAACCGCGTTCGCGCTGACCGATGGCGTGCGCGACCGCTCGGGCTTCGCTGATTGGCGCAGCGGGGGAGCGGCGAATCGCGTCGATCCGAACACCGTGTCGTTCTACCTCGACCGCCCACGTCAGGTGACCGGTGCCGGCGTGTGGGACCTCAACGGCACGAGCAACGTCGGCGAGGTCACGGTGCAGTACCGCGATCTCATCGGCGGCTGGGTCGATCTGCCGGTCCGCGAGCACGAGTGGCCCTACGAGAACACCACCGCTGCTCTGGAGATGACCGTCGAGAGCGAGCCGGTGCTTGCCACCGGTATCCGCGTCGTCGTCGGAAACAAGAGCGACGACACGTGGATGAGCCTGTCCGAGGTCGAGGTCTACGGCCCCGCACTCGCCGGCTGACCCGCATCCGTATCCCCATACTTCCCATGCAGAACACGAATCAAGGAATCCTCATGCCCCCGCGCGCACCCCGCCGCCCCCGAAATCGCGCCCGCGGCTTGACGTCGCTCGCCCTCGCGATAGGCCTGACCGCCTCGTTCTGCGCCGTGAGTCCTGCCACCGCCCTCGATGCGCCGATCGAGCCACCCGAGAAGGATGAGGGCCGATCGAGCTTCATGGTCCCCGTTCTGCCCGACACCCAGTTCTACTCCCGCTACAGCGCGTCGCAGTTCGTTCCGCAGTACGGCACGAACCCGTTCGAAGTGCAGACCGAGTGGATCGTCGAGCACCAGGAGGAGCTGAACATCCCCTTCACCGTGCACGTCGGCGATGTCGTGGACCAGGAGTGGGTCGCCGGCGAATGGGACGCCGCGCAGAAGGCGATGCAGATCCTCACCGACGGCGACATGCCCTACTCGGTGCTGCCCGGAAACCACGACGTCGCCGACATGGGCGCACGCTCATCCGTCGGGAATGCGCAGAACTATCTCGGCCGCTTCGACGCATCGGTGATGGCCGCTCAGGGCGGCGATCACCTGATCGGATCCTTCCAGGACGGCCTGTCGACGGCGTACCTGTTCGAGGCGGAGGGGCACACGTGGATGTCGCTGGCGCTCGCGTGGAACGCGTCCGACGACACCTTCGCGTGGGCGCAGGGCATCCTCGACGCCCACCCGGGTGTCCCGGTCATCCTCTCCTCACACGCGATCATCAACATCGCCGAGGACCAGCAGTCGCCCGCCCCCTGGTGGTGGGGCGACCACCTGTGGAATGAGCTCATCGCGGGCAATGACCAGATCCTGCTGACAATCAACGGCCACTTCCACGGCTCCACGATGCAGACCCGGATCAACGACGCCGGCAACCCCGTCTACCAGGTGCTCACCGACTACCAGATGGCCGCCGACGGCGGGAACGGCATCATGACGCTGTTCGAATTCGACCTCACGAACAACCGCATCGACGTCGAGTCGGTCTCGCCGTGGGTCACGGTGAAGTCCGAGGCGTCGCGTTCGGCATCCGACACCCCCGTGCTCACCGGCCCGTGGCAGTCGTTCGCGATCGAGGTCGACTTCGCCGAGCGCTTCGGCTGGGAGGATGCCGATGCGTCGCTCGAGGATGGGATCGATCTGTCGGAACGCGCGAAGGAGATCGTCTCCGAGGGCTGGAACGGCGACGCCGGCGCCGGCGAATGGGCGGCCGCCGGTCGTGCCGACGATTACATCTCGGTCGACGGCACCGTCGCGCACTGGCGCTTCGGCTCGCTCGAGGACGGTGTCTTCGACGAGAACGGCGTCGTGCCCGACATCGCGGGGGACAGCCCGATGTACCGCAGCTCACCCGAGAACACCGATGCGCCCGACGAGCTCGAAGATATGACGGTCTCGCACGGCAACGTGCCGTTCTACTCCGCTGACCGCGGCGCGATGTGCTTCGAGGACGTCTACCGCCAGGACCCCGTCGACCGGATGTCGTACATCAGCACCGAGTACGGAGCGCCCGCGACCTTCGCCGATCTGACCTCTGCCGACGGCTACACGCTGGAGACGTTCCTGCAGCTGGACGAGGACTGGACCGAGGGCGCCAACCGGTGGAGCTCGGCGATCACCCGCGGCGGAGTCCGCTCATGGATGGGAATCAACGACAGCGCTGATCCGGGCGCGGGAGCGGCATGGCTGGGTATCTCGAGCCTGCGCGAATACCAGTTCTCCGCCGGCGACGACCGGACGGGCAACGCGTACACCCTGTGGTCAGGCGAGATCATGCCGACTGCGTGGCACCACGTCGCGGTCGTGAACGACCCCGCCGCGGGCACGGTCATCATGTACGTCGACGGCGTGCCGGTGCTGCGCAACGCGTCGAACGTCGGCGGGATGAAGGCCGCGGACTACATGCCATGGATCATCGGCGCCTCGACGTGGAACAGCGAGCCGGATCACGGCTGGCACGGCTGCGTGGGCGAGACCCGCATCGTCGACCACGCGCTCGATGCGAGCCAGTTCCTCTACAACCGCATCGACATCGACGGTGACGGGGCGAACTTCTCCCTGGCCACCGACCTCGGCGGGGTCTGGGCGCCCGACACCGCGCTCGCCGAGCTGACGGGCACCGGACACCCCGGAGCCTCGGTCCGCGTGGAGAAGGCCGGAACGGTTCTCGGTGAGGCGGAAGTCGCCGTCGACAGCACCTGGACGATCGACCTGGACGCTCCGCTGGCCGGGGCCGGCACGACGCACGCGTTGTCTTTCGTGCAGTCGATCGGCGAGCGTGAGGGGACCCCCTTCGGGGCGACCCTGGCGATCGGTGAGGACACGGCCTGGACTCCCGACGAGGGAGACCTCCTCTCGGAGCTCGAGGGCCGCATCACGGTCGCTCCGGGCGAGTTCGAGCCCGGCGACGAGATCACCCTCACGCTGCCCGAGGGATACGAGGGGGAGGACGTCCTCGCGTTCGCCTTCTCGGAGCCGCTCGTCGTCGGCAGCGGCACCGTCGAGGAGGGCGCGGTGGCGTTCACCACGCCGGTCACGATGCCGCTCGGTGCGCACCGCATCGCGGTGTACACCGCTGCGGGCGAGCTCATCGGTTGGGATCCGGTGACCGTCATCGCCCCCGACGACACCCCCGTCGTCGGCGGAGGAGACGTCGATCCCGTCGCGGGCGCACCCGGGGACGCGGCCGACGCGACCGACGGTGATCCGCTCGCGGTCACCGGCGGGACCCTGGCCGGCATCGGCGTGCTCGTCGCGGCCGCGATCGCCGCGATCATCGCCGGCGCCTTCGCCGTGCGACGGCGCCGCGTCGGCTGACGCGGAGCCACCCCGCGGCGCGGGCGCCCCCTTCCGGGTCGGCGCCCGCGCCGTCGCGCGTCCGCCCGGATGCGCGTCCGCCCGGCACTCGGGCGGCGCAGCGTCGACGGGATCGGCGCGCATCGGCCCCGCTCACCGCCGCGGCGTGCAGACTCGACCCATGGGCGCCGTCCTCTTCTCTCAGCTGCTGCAGCGCGTGGCCTCCGCCGCGGGCGCGCTCGCCCTCGGCGCCTACTTCGTCGACCTCGCGCGCGAGGGGGCGCCGGTCGGGGCGCTGCTCCTCGGCATCCTGTCGGGGTTGAGCTTCCTGGCCGAGCTGATCATCGCGCCGATCGCGGGCTCCGCGAGCGACCGGCGCGGCCGTCGGATCTTCCTCATCGCCGCGCCGCTCCTCGCCGCGGCCGGCATCCTGATCACGCCCGGAGCCTCTCTCGTCGCGGCCGCGCCCTCCATCGCGATCGTGGTGGTGATCATCGGCACCTCGCGCCTCCTCGACGGCGTGGGCGCCGCGATCGCGGCACCGGCGATCCTCGGTCTCCTCGCCGACGACAGCGACGACGATCGGATGCGGCGCGGCCGCGTCACGAGCCTGTACGAGCTCGTCTCCTCGGGCGGGATCGCCGTGGGCGCGGTCGTGGGGCCGCTCCTGTACGCGACGCTCGGCCTCTGGTCGTTCGTCGCGCTCGCCGCGGTGTACGTGGCGGCATCCGTGCTGATCCTGATGTTCGTCCGACACACGCCCCCGCTGCGTGCCGCGGAGGCGCGCCCCTCCGTCCGCGAGCGGTTGCGCGTCCTCGCCCAGCCGCGGCTGCTGGCGTTCCTCCCGGCGTGGATCGCCGTGAACGCGATCCTCGGCACATGGGTCACCTCGCAGATCACCTTCGTCCTCGCCGGTGATCAGCGCGCACCCGACCAGCTGTTCCCCGGCGCCTTCGCCGACAACCCCGGCGGTCTCTCCGCGGTGCTCGGGGTGTACGTGCTGGTGTTCAGCGCGTGCATCGTCGCGTGGGCGTTCTTCATCGGGAAGCTCCCGACCGTGCCGGTGCTCTTCTTCACCGTCGCCGGGGCGATCGTCGCCTCCGTCGGACTGCTCCTCGCCAACCGCGGGGTGCCGCTGGCGATCGCGATCCCCATCGTCGTGCTCGGGATGTTCCTCGAAGCCGGGTTCACCCCGGCCGCCCTCACCCACCTCAGCGACATCTCCGCCGAGACCCGTGAGAACCGCGGCCTCATCATGGGTGCGTACTCGGTCGTCGTCGGGGCCGGGTACCTCCTCGGCAACGTCCTCGGCGGTGCCTTCGCCGAGTGGCTCCTCTTCGACGGCCTCGCGATCCTCACGATCCTGCTGGCCGTCATCGCGCTGATCTCGATCACCGTGATGTTCGTCGTCGAGAAGCGGATGCCGCAGCCCGTGGCACAGCCGGCCGGATGAACGCGAACGACCCCCACCCCCTCACGAAAGGACCCCCCATGCGCGGAGTCATCATGCACGCCCCCGGCGATGTCCGGGTCGAAGACCGCGATCACCCGACGATCGTCGAGCCGACGGATGCCGTCATCAAGCTCGCCGCGACCTGCATCTGCGGGTCGGACCTCTGGCCGTATCGCGGCGCGGAGCCGGTGGACCACCAGCCGATGGGGCACGAGTACGTCGGCACGGTGACCGAGATCGGTGCGGACGTCCGCACCCTCGCCGTCGGGGACTTCGTCGTCGGGTCCTTCTTCGCCTCCGACAACACCTGCGAGATCTGCCGCGCGGGCTACCAGACCCACTGCGTCCACCGGCAGCCGGGCGCGCCGGGTGGGGCGCAGTCCGAGTACGCGCGGATTCCGCTCGCCGACGGCACGCTCGTCGCGACGCCCGGACAGCCGCACGCGGATCTGATCCCGTCGCTGCTGGCGGCATCCGACGTCCTCGGCACGGGCTGGTTCGCCGCGGTCGCCGCGGAGGTCGGCCCCGGGAAGACCGTCGCGGTCGTCGGAGACGGCGCGGTGGGGCTCCTCGGCATCCTCGCCGCGAAGGAGCTGGGCGCCGAACGGATCATCGCGATGTCGCGTCACGCCGATCGACAGGCCCTCGCCCGGCGGTTCGGCGCCACCGACATCGTCGAGGAGCGCGGCGACGAGGGCGTGGCACAGATCAAGGAGCTCACCGACGGTCTCGGCGCGCACTCGACCATCGAGGCCGTCGGCACCCAGGAGGCGATGATGCAGGCGATCCGCGCCACCCGCGCCGGCGGGCACGTCGGCTTCGTCGGGGTGTCGCACGATGTCGCGATCGACGGGTCCCAGCTCTTCCGCTCGGGTGTGCATCTGCACGGCGGACCCGCGCCGGTGCGTCGTTTCCTCCCCGATCTCATCCAGCTCATCTGGGACCGCGAGATCGACCCGGGCGTGGTGTTCGACCTCGTGCTGCCGCTCGAGGAAGCTGCCGAGGGCTACCGCGCGATGGACGAGCGCCGCGCCGTCAAAGTCCTGCTGACGGTCTGAGGGCGGTGCGCTGATGCTCGCCGCTCGGACCTCGTCCCGCCGCCTCGGTGTCGCGCTGGCGGCGCTCGCCGTGGGCGGGCTCGCGCTCGCGGGATGCGCGGGAGGAGCGGCGGAGACGGATGCCGCGCCCACTGCCTCGGCATCCGTGTCGCCGTCGTCCGCGCCGTCGGCGACGGAAGGGTCGGCGGCGCCGGCCGTGGTCCCGCAGGGCGCGCCCGCGACGGTCGCGGCGGACCTCGCGGCGCCGTGGTCGGTCGCCGTGGTCGGCGGCGCGGTGCTCGTCAGTGAGCGCGACACCGGCGACATCCGCGAGATCGTCGGCGACACCACGCGCGTGGTCGGCAGCGTGCCGGGCGTCGTCTTCGGCGGCGAGGGCGGCCTCCTCGGGATCGCCGCCGACGGCGACGACGGCCTCTTCGTGTCCTCGACGGGACCGGACGGCAACCGCGTCGAGCGGTTCGACGTGTCCGGAACGCCGGGGGCGCTCGCGCTCGGCGACGCGGAGACTCTTCTCGACGGCATCCCCGCCGCCCGCACGCACAACGGGGGACGGATCGCGATCGGCCCGGACGGGATGCTCTACGTCACGACCGGCGACGCGAACGTGCCCGATCTCGCGCAGGACCGCGACTCTCTCGCCGGGAAGATCCTGCGGATGACGCCGGAGGGTGCAGTTCCGGCAGACAACCCGTTCCCCGATTCGCTCGTCTACAGCTACGGGCACCGCAACCCGCAGGGCATCGCGTGGGCGGAGGACGGCACGCTGTTCGCGTCGGAGTTCGGGCAGAACACGTGGGATGAGCTCAACATCATCACCCCGGGCGCGAACTACGGGTGGCCGATCGTGGAGGGCCAGGGCGGCGGGGCGGACTTCGTCGACCCGGTGCAGCAGTGGTCGACCGCGGAGGCGAGCCCGAGCGGCATCGCCGTCATCGAGGGCACCGTGTTCATCGCGAACCTGCGCGGCGAGCGGGTGCGCGCCGTCCCGGTCGCCGACCCCTCGACGGCGACGGAGTACTACGTCGGGGAGCTCGGGCGGATCCGCGACGTCGTCGCCGCGCCGGGCGGCGATCTATGGATCCTCACCAGCAACACCGACGGCCGCGGCTCCGGCCCGCGTGACGGCGACGACCGGCTGCTCACGGTGGAGGTCGGCTGATGGCGCTCCCCGTGATCGGACCCGTTCCCGCACCGGGCATCCACATCATGACGTTCAACATCCGGCGGCGGTCGTCGCGCCCGGGCGGTCCGATCGCCGACCGGTGGGAGCGTCGGCGCGCGCTCGTGGCCGAGATGCTCCGTGCCGAGCGGCCCGCCGTGCTCGGCATCCAGGAGGCGATGCCGGATCAGGCGGATGCGGTGGCCCTCGCCCTCGGGGAGACCTATCGACGTCTCGGGCGGGGGCGCGAGCGCGAGGGGCGCGGCGAGGGGTGCCCGATCTTCGTCGACACCGCGCGGTTCGACATCCTCGCCCACCGGCAGGTGGCGCTGTCCGAGACGCCCGAGGTGCCGGGGTCGCGGGGATGGTTCGCCGCGGCGCCGCGGACCGCGGTGGTCGCGACTTTGCGCGACCGCGTGACCGGGGCGGTGTGCGAGGTCGTCAACACCCATCTCGACCACGTCTCGCCGCTCGCGCGGGTGCGGTCGGCCGAGCAGATCCGCCGGATGGTGGTCGAGGTCGGCCGCCCGACCGTGGTGCTCGGAGACCTCAACGCCGGGGCCGGGTCGCGGCCGCTCCGGGTGCTCGTCGGCGACGGACTGCTGGCGGATGCGTGGGTGCGGGCGGCCGTGCGCCGCACCCCCGAATGGGGGACCCGGCCGAACTACCGGCGGCCCCGGGTCGACGCCCGTCGCATCGACTGGATCCTGGTCGGCGGTGGCGGCGAAGGTTCCGAGGTCGCGGTCGACGTCGCCGTGATCAACGCCGAGTCCGTGCGCGGTCGGTGGCCGTCCGACCACCTTCCCGTCCAGGCCGTCCTCCGCCTCTCGCCCCCGTCCTCCTGACGCCCCGCCCCGCCCCCGCGGTCCGTTGTCACCGAGACTGCATCCTCCGGTCGAGACTGCACGCCGCGCACGCAGTCTCGACCGGAGGATGCAGTCTCGCGGTCAGGGAGGGTCAGGGGCCGACGAGGAGCAGGGCGAGGGGGAGGAGCATCAGGATGCCGAGCACGCCGCCGATGATCGACAGCACGAAGCGCGTTCCGCGCCGCACGGCCACGATCACCCCGATCACGCCCAAGACCAGGGCGATGATCCCGGCGATCGCGAGGAACGGCAGCAGGATGATCCCGAGCCACCAGATCGCGTTCATCTCCGGGATCAGCCCGATGAGGAAGACCGCCAGGGACGGCAGAAGCACGAGGGCGGCGACGATGACGGCGATCAGGCCGAGGACGTCGAGGCGGCGCCGCGGGCGCGCGGGCGCCGGCGTCGGTGCGGGCGTGGTCATGTCGTCCCCCTCGTCGGAGCTCGTCGGATCCATCCGGTGCGACCCGGTGCGATCCTATGGGCTTCGACCCCTGGTTTCGCTAGCGTGAGACCCGTGGATCCGCGACTGATCATCGGCACCCAGGTCGATTCCGGCGACCCGGCCGAACTCCTCCCCACGAAGTTCAACCGCCATACGTTCTGGTGCGGGCAGAGCGGGTCCGGCAAGACCTACGCGCTGGGCGTGGTGCTCGAGCAGCTCATCGGTGCGACGCGCCTGCCGGTGGTGATCCTCGACCCGAATTCCGACTTCGTCCGGCTCGGCGAGACCCGGGCGGATGCCGATCCCGCCGCCGCGTCCGCGTGGGCCTCGCGCAGCATCCGTGTCCTCGGCCCCGGCGGGGACGAGCCGCTGAAGATCCGCTTCGTCGACCTTCCGACCCGCAGCCGCGCGGCGATCATGCGCCTGGATCCGGTGATGGATCCCGAGTTCTTCAACATGGCGCTCCGGGTCAGTGAGTAGTTCCAGGGCCACACGCCGACGCCCGAGCAGTTCGCGCAGTGGCTTCACCGCGACGACGACCCTGACCGCCGCCGCTTCGCGATGCGGCTGGAGAACCTCGGCATCCTCGACTGGGACATCTGGGCGTGGGGTGGGCGCGACGCGTCCGACGTCATCGACGAGGAGCAGGACGCGACGGTCCTCGATCTCGGCGCCTTCCGCGAGCCGGGGGAGTTCAAGGCCGCGGCCCTGTCGGTGCTCGACCACCTGTGGCAGAACCGCGAGCAGCGCCGGCCGCGCCTCATCGTCATCGACGAGGCGCACAACCTCTGCTCGCCGGATCCGCAGACGCCCGCCGATCGGCTGCTGACCGAGCGCATCGTGCAGATCGCCGCGGAGGGCCGGAAGTTCGGGCTCTGGCTCGTGCTGTCCACGCAGCGGCCGTCGAAGGTGCACCCCAACGCGCTGTCGCAGTGCGACAACGTCGCGCTCATGCGCATGAACGCCCCGAACGACCTCGCCGCGCTCGCCGAGTCGTTCGGCTTCGTCCCGCAGGACCTCCTGATGCGCTCGCCGGTGTTCGGCCAGGGTCAGGCGATCTTCGCGGGCGGGTTCACCGCCGCCCCGCAGCTGGTGCAGATGGGCGCGCGCCTCACGGTCGAGGGCGGGTCGGACGTCCCGGTCCCGCTCCGGTAGCGGCATCCGCTCCGGGAGACGTATCCGCTCCCGGAGAGACACCGGTTCCCTCCCGCTCGAACAGGCGCCGCACGCCCCCGCGCGCGAGCATCAGCGCGATGATGAGCGCGGTCACGGCGAAGAATCCGCCGAGGCGCACCGCGTCGCCGAAGACGAGGTCGACGAGCTCCAGGACGAGGAACTTGCTCCCCGGGCAGCACCAGCACGAGGGCTGCGATCCGGATCGTGCGGGCGAGGGCGCCGGACGGCGAACGGATGCCGCGCAGCAGGCGCGTCTTCACCCACAGGACCGCCTCGAGCACGACCTTCAGCAGGACGGCGGTGAGGAGCGCGAGGAGGAAGCTCTCCGAGATGACGGCCGGGAAGAGCTGGATGAAGGTCCCGAGCACGACGAGGTAGACGAACACGTCGACGAGGTCGAGTGGTCGCAGTCTCACCCGCACCTCAGACCGCAGCCCGGACGCGGTTGTTCCGCGCGTTGTGCTCGAGTTCGACCAGCCCGAGCGCTTCGAGCAGCGGCGGCAGGTACATCCCGAAGCGGCCGCGGTAGCCCTTGCGCTGTCCGTACCAGCCGCCGACCGGATTCTCCGGCGAACGCCCCCACGCCTCGACCGAGCCCTCCGGCGGTGTCTTGCCCTCGTCGGCCGCGCCGAGCGGCATCCAGTCCCCGTGCTGTCGGAGCATTTCCGTGAGGTCGTCGACCGCGCGGGCGAGGTAGGTGAGGCGTGTGCTGCCGACCTGGCAGACGAGGAGAGGTGGTTCGACGGTGTCGTCGCGATAGATCGTGTACAACGACGTGCCAGGAGGGGTGCGCAGCTGCCAGGGGTCACCGACGGTGCCGGTTCCGGTCGTCGCGTTCGTCATGACCGCCCCCTCTCGGTCCGGATGGGCGTGCGAAGCATAGTCCCCGCGCACCCCTCGGGTAAAGATCCCCTCGGATCCGCCCCGCCCCTTTCGGGCCGCATTATCGTGACTGCATGACCCAGCTGCGCCTCGCGAACGCCCCCTCGGCGGCGCGTCCGGCACGCTTCGGCGGTGTCGCCGAGGCCGGGATCGTCGTCCTCGTGCCGCTCGCCGCGGCGGCGCTCTGGGCCCTGCTGCACACCCCGCACGGCCTGGTCTTCCTGCTCGCGATGGTCGCGGCCCTCGTCGTCCCGGTCGTCGCCGCGGTGTCGATCCTCCGTCGTCGCCCCCGCGCGGTCACCCCGGCCGATCGGGTCACCCTCGGCCGCGTGGGCCTCACCGGCGTCGTCGCCGCCGCGACCGTCCTCGTCCTCGCCGGCAGCCTCCCCGCCCGCACGTGGGTGGTGGCGGCCGTCATCGGCGCGGCCCTCCTCCTCGATGCGATCGACGGATGGGTGGCGCGGAGCACAGGAACGGCGACGGATGCCGGAGCCCGCCTCGACATGGAGTCGGACGCCGCACTGCTGCTGGTGCTGTCCATCCTCGCGGCCCCGACGGTGGGCTGGTGGGTGCTCGCGATCGGCGCGATGCGCTACCTCTTCGTCGCGGCATCCTGGATCCGCCCGAAGCTCCGCGGCGAGCTCCCCTACAGCTCCTTCCGCCGCACGGTCGCGGCGATCCAGGGCGTCGCGCTCCTCATCGCGCTCGTCCCGATCGTGCCGGCGCCGCTCGCCGCCACGTCGGTCGCGATCGCGCTGGTGCTCCTGGCGACGTCCTTCGGGCGTGACATCATTGCGCTCGAGCGCGCCTGAGCCCGCTTTCCGCCCCGATCGGACGAGAGAGTCATGGATCTGCCCCTTCACCCCCTTGTCGTGCACGCCGCCGTCGTCTTGGTCCCGCTCGCCGCGGCACTCGTGATCACAGCCGTCCTCTGGGCGGGCGTGCGCCTTCAGGTCGGCGCCGTCGGAGCGGTCCTCGCCCTCCTCGGAACCGTCTCGTTCTTCGTCGCCCACCGCTCGGGATCGGCGCTCGCCGAGATCGTCGGCACCCCGTACGAGCACATGGCGTGGGCCGACCCGGCGCTCGCCGCGGCCATCGTCTTCGGCGTGCTCGCGGTCGCGTGGTACGTCCAGGCCGTGCTGCTCCACCGGGCGGCGGCCCGGAGCACCGCGCCCGCGCGCGGTCGCACGATCGCCGAGCGGGTCACCGGCATCCTCGCCTCCGTCGCCGGCGTCGTCGCGTGCGTCTTCACGTTCCTCGTCGGCCACTCCGGCGCGGAGGAAGTCTGGTCGGGCGTCGCCGCGGCGGTCGCCGCATGACCGACGCCGACAGGGCCACCGACGCCGACAGGGCCGCCGACACCGCGACGGATGCCGCGCACACCGCGCGCGCCCACTGGTCCGTCGCGCCCGGCGCCGGCGAACTCCGGATCGAAACCCTGCCGTCTCCGCGCGCCGGCGAGGCCCGCGTCCGGACGCTCTACAGCGGCATCAGCCGCGGCACCGAGCTGCTCGTCCGCCGCGGCGACGTCCCACCTTCGCAGCACGCGCGCATGCGCGCCCCCTTCCAAGAGGGCGACTTCCCCTTCCCGGTGAAGTACGGCTACCTCTCCGTCGGTGTCGTCGAGGACGGACCCGCCGACATGGTCGGACGCCGCGTGTTCTGCCTCCACCCGCACCAGGACCGCTACGTCGTCGACGCGACCATGCTCACCCCCCTCCCGGCCGCGGTCCCCTCGCGCCGCGCGGTGCTCACCGGCACGGTGGAGACGGCCCTCAACGCGCTGTGGGACGCCCCGCCCTGCGCGGGCGATCGCATCGCCATCGTCGGTGGCGGGCTCGTCGGCGGGGCCGTCGCGCTCCTCCTCCGTCGCTTCCCGCTCGCGCGCCTGCAGATCGTGGATCCGGATGCCGCACGCCGACGTCAGCTGGCCGAAGCGGGTGTGGACGCCGTCGCGCCCGAGGACGCGGCAGGCGACTGCGACCTTGTCTTCCACTCCTCGGCATCCGAGTCCGGCCTCTCCCTCGCCCTCGAACTCCTCGGCGATGAGGCGGAGCTCGTGGAGATGTCATGGTTCGGTGCACGCGAGCCGCGTGTGCCGCTGGGGGAGGACTTCCACTCCCGCCGCCTGCGGATCACCGCGAGCCAGGTGTCGCGGATCGGCGCCGCCCGGCGCGCGCGCCGGGACTCCGCGGCCCGGCTCGCCACGGCCCTGGAGCTCCTCGCCGATCCCGGGTTCGACACCCTCATCGCCGCCGACGTCGCCTTCGACGACATCGACGACGCGTACGTCGCACTCGAGGACGGCCGCATCGGCCCGGGCTGCGTCGTCGTGGCCTACCCCGATTCGCCCTGAACCTGACCAGCCCCACCTCCGAGAGGACCCCATGTTCGGACTCACCGTCCGCGATCACGTCATGATCGCCCACAGCCTGCCCGACGAGTTCTTCGGCCCCGCCCAGGGGCTTCACGGCGCGACCCTCGTGGTCGAGGCGACGTGGCGGAGCCCGCGTCTCGATGACCACGCGGTCGTCATCGACATCGGCGAGGCCTCCCGGCACCTCTCCGAGGTGCTCGACCCGCTGCGGTACGCGAACCTCGACGAGCACCCCGCGTTCGCCGGCACACTCAGCACCACCGAGGCGGTCGCCGCGCACATCGCCCGCGCGCTCGCCGAGCGGCTCGACCCGGCGGCCGGGATCACCGGGATCGGCATCGTCGTGCGCGAGCATCCCGACGCATGGGTGACGTATGACCTTGACATCGCCGGGCGCTGACCGCGCCTTCGTCGTCCCCGCCGACCTCGGCGGCCCGAGCGGCGGGAGCGCCTACAACGACGCGGTGATCGCGGCGCTCCGAGCCGACGGCGTCGACGTCGTCGAACACCGCGTCCCGGGCGCGTGGCCGCGGCCGGCGGAGGCCGACCTCGACGCCCTCGCCGGGGTCCTCGCCTCGGCGCGGGAGGTCGTCGTCGACGGCATCGTGGCGTGCGCGGCCTCGGAGCGGATCGCGGATGCCGCGGCGGCCGGCATCCGTGTCGTGATCCTGGTCCACCTCCCGCTGCCCGCCGAATCCGGGCTGTCCGAAGCGGATGCCGACACCCTCGCGCGCGGGGAGCGGGCGGCGCTGGAGGCGGCCGACCTGGTGCTCTGCACGAGCGCGTGGGCGCGCGACGATCTGCGCGCCCGCTACGACATCGCGGCGGAGGTGGTGCGGCCGGGTGTCGAGCCCGCCGATCCGGCCACCGGGAGCTCGCCGCCGCGGCTGCTGATCCTCGGCGCGGTGACCCCGCGGAAGAACGCGCTCCTCGCCCTCTCGGCGCTCGCCCCTCTGCGCGAGCGCGCATGGGAGGTGGTCGTGGCCGGTCCTGTCCGCGCCGCGCACCCCTACGTCGCCGAGGTCGAGGCCGCCGTCGCGGCGCTCGCCGTCGATCGTGCGCGTTTCGTCGGACCCGTCGCGGGGCGCCGTCGCGAGCGCCTCTGGCGCGAGACCGACCTGCTCCTGCTGCCCTCGCTCGTCGAGCCCTACGGCATGGTCGTCACCGAAGCCCTGGCCCGCGCCATCCCGGCGCTCGTCGCCTCCGGCACCGGTGCGGTCGAGGCGCTGGCCGCCGGCACCGAGGCCGGCTCGCCGCTCCCCGGCCTCGCGCTCCCCGTGGACGATCCGGGCGCGTGGACCGACGCGATCGCACGCTGGCTCGACGACGCCGACCTCCGGGTCGCCTGGCGGGCCGCGGCATCCGATGCCCGGTCTAGACTTCGAGGATGGCCGCACGCCGCGACGCAGCTGCGGGACCTGCTCCGATGGTGAGCCGTCCCGTCCCCGCCGATTGGCTGTCGCTCCGGCGCCAGGCCGACCACACCGCCCGCGAGGCGGCGCTTCCTCTCGTGGCCGCGGCGGTCGAGGCGCTCGGCGCCGAGTCCGCCCCCGTCCGCGTCATCGACATCGGCGCCGGAACCGGATCGAACCAGGCCTGGCTCGCCGATCGCCTCGTGCCGCTCGAGCAGCATTGGATCCTCGTCGACCACGACGCCGATCTCATCGACGCGGTCGATCCCGTCGCCCCGCCCCCGGTGTCCTCGCTCACGCGTCGGATCGCCACGGTCGCCGAACTCCCCGACATCGTCGCCGAGGACGAGGGCCCTGTGCTGTTCACCTGCGCCGCCCTCCTCGATCTCCTCTCCCCGGCCGATGCCGCGGTCCTCGTCGACGCGATCGCGCAGACCGGCTCCGTGGCGCTCCTGAGCCTCAGCGTCACCGGTGCCGTCTCGATCGACCCGCCGCACCCTGCCGACACCGCGATCACCGACGCCTTCGACGCGCACCAGCGGCGCGACGACCTCCTCGGCCCGGATGCCGTCGACCACGTCGCCGGGCTCCTCCGCGACCGTCGACAGCGCGTTCGGGTCGCCGAGACGCCGTGGCGCCTGGACGCCGCCGAGCAGGCGGCGCTCGTGCAGCGCTACCTCCACGACCGGGCCGACGTCGCGATCGAGCACGATCCCGCGCTCGCCGACGTCGTGGCCGCCTGGCGCGAGGAGCGTCAGGCCCAGATCGACCGGGGCGCGCTCGTCGTCCACGTCGGACACGCCGACATCCTGAGTCTCCCCGCGACCGCGTGAGCGAGGCCGGACGGATGCCGAGTCGGGGCCGAGCGCGGCTGATCCTCGTCGCCGTCCTCCAGGTGGTGGTCACCGTCGGCATCCTCGCCGTCGTGGTGTGGCGCTTCGGTCTCGCCCCGCTCGTGGACGCGGTGACGCAGCTGCCCTGGTGGGCCTACCCGATCGGCATCGCGCTCGGCGCCGCCGGTGTCGTCGCCCAGGCCCTTCGCTGGCGGGTCGTCGCGCGTCATCACGCGATCCGCATCCCGCTCGGGCCCGCGATCGCGCGCTGCTGGCAGGCGTCCTTCCTCAACAGCGTGCTGCCCGGCGGGCTCGCCGGAGACGCGCTGCGCGCCGCGGACGACAGCAGCGACGCCGACGTGAGCGCCGGCCGCCGGGCCCTCGCGAGCGGATTCGCCGCGATGGCGGGGGAGCGCCTGGCCGGCACCGCGGTGGTCTTCCTCGCCGCCGGCGTCGCCCTCGCCGCCCCCGCCCCTCTCTTCGCGTTCGGAAGCCTGGGGATCGCGGTGCTCGTCTCCGCGATCGCGTGGCGCTGGCTCCGTCGGCTGTCGGCGCGCGAACTGGTCGCCGTCGTGGCGCTCGCCGTCGCCGGGTGGGCCGCGTTCGCGGGGATCTTCGTCGTCTCGGCCGTGGCCCTGGCACCCGCGCTGAGTCTCGCCGTCCTCCCCGGGACGGCGGCGGTCGCGATCGCGGGCATGTCGATCCCGCTCGGCGTGGGCGGCTGGGGGACGCGCGAAGCGGCGGCGGCGTGGGCGTTCGATCTCGCCGGCTCCACCGCCGAGCTCGGCATCACCGTGTCGATCGGCTACGGCATCCTGGCTCTCGCATCGACCCTCCCCGGAGCCGTCGTCGTCGCTGTCCGTCTCCTTCCGCGTGCGCGGGAGGTGCGCCGGGCGCGCGAACGCCGTCGAGCCCTGGCGTCGTCCGAGAACGCGCGTGCGTCAGAAGGTGAATTCGGTGCAGAGGTCCGCGCCGAGGGGGAAGCGGCGGACGGGTCCGCGGAGGGCGTCGGCGAGACGATCCTCCCCGTCGAAGCGGATGCCGGGCACGCCGTCGCCGATGAGCACCGGCGCGGTGGTGAGGTAGAGCCAGCGGAGGGCGTGATCGCCCACGAACCGCGACACCGTCACTCCTCCGCCCTCGATCAGCACCCGTGACAGGCCCCGAGCCTCGAGCACCGCGAGGATCTCGCGCGGGCTGAGCGATCGCAGGTCCGGCACGCGGACGATCTGCACGTGCGGGCCGACGTGCGTCTCGACCGGGGTCTCGGCATCCACCAGCCACAGCGTGGGGGCGGCGCCGTCGTGCAGGAGAACGGATGCGGCGGGGATGCGCGCCGATGCGTCGAGCACGACCCGGACGGGGTTGGGTCCGGCGACGGCGCGGACGGTCAGGCGCGGGTCGTCGTTGGCGACGGTGCGCCAGCCCACGACCACGGCGTCGACGAGGGCGCGGAGGCGGTGCAGGTGCCGCCGATCCTCCTCGCCCGTGACGTAGCAGGCGTCTCCGGTGCGGGCGGCGATGAAGCCGTCGAGACTCTGGCCCAGCTGAGCGACCGCGAGTGGGCCGCGGGCGTTCGCCAGCGGCGTGTAGATCTCCGCGAGTTGCGGGCACGAGGGCTCGTCGCCGGCGAGGAGCTGCCGCCAGGCGCGGTCGTCGGGATCGGGGGCGTCGCCGCTCGCCGATGAGGGCGTCGGTCCTCCGGCGGTGGTGGGCGGCATCCTTCCAGCGTAAGCGCCCGCCCGCATCTGCGGGTGGGCTCGACGCGTCCCCGCCCATGTGCCACACTCGGCCCTCGTGACCGACCGCCCCGCTCCCGCGACCCCGTTCCTCGGCCGCACCGCCCTCATCACCGGCGTCTCCCGGCGCCGCGGCATCGGCTTCGCCGTGGCGTCCGCGTTCGCGCGGCTCGGCGCGCACATCGTCATCCACCACCACCGCGCCCACGACGAGGACCAGCCGTGGGGCGCCGACGACCTCGACGCCGTGCGGGACGGCATCCGCTCCCAGCTCGTTCCCGGCGCCGCGCTCGTCGACATCGGCGCGGACCTGTCGGATGCCGCGGCGATCCCGCGCGTGATCGACGCCGCCGCCGCGATCACCGGGTCGATCGAGATCCTCGTGTGCAATCACGCCCGGAGCGGCGGGGACGGCAGCATCCTCGACCAGACGGCGGAGACCCTCGACGCGTTCTGGGACGTCAACACGCGCGCGACGCTCCTGCTCACCTCGACGTTCGCGGCCCGCCACCACGCCCCCGCCGAACCTCGGCGGCCCGGCGACCGCATCGTCGGCGGCGGACCGTACGCGGCTCCGACCGGGCATGTCTTCTGGATGACCTCCGGCCAGATCCACGGCCCGATGCGCGGCGAGGTCGCCTACGCCACGAGCAAGGCGGCGTTGGCCGGCGTGACGAAGACGGTCGCGGCAGAACTCCTCGAGCTCGGCATCGTCCTCAACACGATCGACCCGGGTCCGGTCAACACCGGATACCTGGATGCCGAGACCACGGATCGCGATCTCGAGGGCCTCGACGCGCGCGTCGCCGGGACGCCGTTCGGCCGGTTCGGTCGTCCCGAGGACCCGGCCGCGCTCATCTCCTGGCTGGCGTCGCCGGAGGGGAGCTGGGTGGTCGGCCAGGTGATCAGCAGCGACGGCGGCTTCCCGCTGGGCTGACCGACCTCGGCGGGTCCGGATCTCCACAGGGGATTCTCAGCCAGTGACCCACGCCCTCGCCTAGGGTTACACGGTCCAAGGGGAGTACCCCGACACGGTGGATTCGTCATCACGGAGGCTCTGCGCCTCCCGGATCGCCGGTCTCCGTCGGAGATGGGGAAGACCTTGGCGTCGATTCGTCCACGCCATGGTCTGGAGACCCTGTGAACATCACGCCCCTTGTGTGGGGGATCACCATCGCGGTGACCATCGCCTTCTTCGTCTTCGAATACTTCGCGCACGTGCGCAAGCCCCACGCGCCCACGATCGGGGAGTCCGCCCGCTGGTCGGTGTTCTACATCGCCCTCGCGCTCCTCTTCGGCGTCGGCATCGGCCTCGTTTCGGGCTGGACGTACGGCGGCGAGTACTTCGCCGGCTACCTCACCGAGAAGGCGCTGTCGATCGACAACCTCTTCGTGTTCCTGATCGTCATGACCGGGTTCGCGGTGCCGAAGATCTACCAGCAGAAGGTGCTGATGATCGGCATCGTGATCGCGCTCGTCATGCGCGGCGCGTTCATCGCGGTGGGCGCGGCGCTGATCGAGAACTTCTCCTGGATCTTCTACATCTTCGGCGCACTGCTGCTCTTCCTCGCCTACCGTCAGGCCTTCTCGCACGGCGAGTCCGATCCCGCCAACGGCAAGTTCATGACATTCGTCCGTCGCGTGCTGCCGGTGAGCGACGAGTACAACGGCGACCGCCTGTTCGTGAAGAAGGACGGCCGACGCTTCGTCACGCCGATGCTCCTCGTGATCGTGGCGATCGGCTTCGTCGACCTCATCTTCGCCGTCGACTCGATCCCGGCGATCTACGGCCTCACCAACGAGGCGTACATCGTCTTCACCGCCAACGCGTTCGCCCTGATGGGCCTCCGCCAGCTGTACTTCCTCATCGGCGGTCTGCTGGAGCGCCTCATCTACCTCGCGCAGGGCCTCGCGGTGATCCTCGCCTTCATCGGTGTGAAGCTCGTCTTCCACGCCCTTCACGTCAACGAGCTCCCGTTCATCAACGGGGGCGAGCCGGTGCTGTGGGTTCCCGAGATCCCGATCTGGCTGTCGCTGCTGTTCATCGCCGCGACCGTCACCGTCGCGACGATCGCGAGCCTCGCGAAGACCCGCAGCGACCGCCTCCGTCGCCCGGTCGAGGTCAAGCAGGACATCGAGGACGCCCGCGACCCGCGTCCCTGATGCTCTGATCGATCCGGCCGCCGTCGAGGGGAACCACGACGGCGGCCGTGTCGATGAGCCGCGGGTCGTGACTGACGCAGGCGACCGTCGCGCCGCGCGCGGTCTCCGCGGCGACGGCGTCCAGGATGAGCTCGGCGCTTCGCGCGTCCACCGCGGTGGTCGGCTCGTCCAACAGGAGGAGGTCCGCGCGCCCGACGAGCCCTTGCGCGATGAGGACCCGCTGCTGCTGACCGCCCGACAGCGCCGCGAACGGGCGATGCGCGAGGTCGAGCACGGCGAGGCGCTCCATCGCCTCCGCGATGTCGCCCCGCATCCGCTCGGATAGTCGTCGCCAGAGCCCCGCCCGCCGCCAAGTGCCGACCGCGACCATGTCGGACGCCGTCAGCGGAAGGCGCGGGGTGAGCGCGGTGCGCTGCGGGACGAACGCGACCGCGCCGTCGCGATCGACGGTGCCGCGCGTCAGCGGTGTCGTGCCGGCGATCACCTCGAGAAGCGTCGACTTCCCCGCACCGTTCGGGCCCGTGACGACGGTGAGCGCACCGCGGGTGAGCGCGAGGTCGATCCCGTCGAGTGCCTGCACATCGCCGAACCGGACGGTCGCGCCCCTGACGATGGCGGTGGGAGGAGAAGTGTTCACGCCCTCGATCCTACCGTTTTGATAATGGTTCTCATTACCTGTACGGTCGTGCCTCGTGTCCTGGTTCCTCGATCCCTTCGCCCCCGAGTTCGTGCAGCGCGCGCTCCTCGGCGGGGCGCTCGTCGCCGTCCTCTGCGGCGTCGCGGGAACCTGGGTGGTCGTCCGGGGCATGGCGTTCCTCGGCGAGGCACTCGCTCACGGCATGCTGCCCGGCGTGGCGCTCGCGACCATCCTGGGCCTTCCCGTGCTTCTCGGCGCCGCGGTCAGCGCGGTCGCGATGAGCGTCGGAATCGGGACCGTTCAACGGCGCGGCCGACTGTCGTACGACACGAGCATCGGGCTGCTCTTCGTCGGGATGCTGGCGCTCGGCGTCGTGATCATCTCGCATGCCGGCAGCTTCGCCACCGACGCCACGGCGATCCTCTTCGGTGACATCCTCGCCCTCACCCCCGCCGACCTGGTCGTCCTGGTCATCGCGGTCGTGCTCGGCATCGCCACGGCGATCATCGCGCACCGACCGCTCGTCGCGCTCGCCGTCGACGAACGCGTCGCGTGCGTGCTCGGACTCCGGCCCTCGTGGGCGCAGGCCGCGCTGGTCGGCCTCGTCACGCTGGCCGTCGTCGCCTCCTACCAGGCGGTCGGGTCCCTTCTCGTCGTCGGCCTCCTCGTCGCACCCGCGGTCGCCGCGCGGCAGTGGACCGAGCGCCTTCCCACGATGATGGTGCTCGCCTCCGTCCTCGGCATCCTCTCCGTCATCGGCGGCATCGTCGTCTCCTGGTACGCCGCCACCGCCACCGGCGCGACGATCGCCGGCACGGCCGTCACGACCGCGGTTCTCTCGTGGGGTCTGCGGGCCGCCACCGAGCGCCTCCGCCGTCGCGCCCTCGCCTCTGCTCCCGTCCTCGCGTGACTCGAAAGGTCGCATGTCTCCGCTCCGTCCCGTCCCCTCGTCCCTCCTCGCCGCCGCCGCTGTGCTCGCCCTGCTGACCGGCTGTGCGACGACAGAACCCGCGGCGACGACCGCATCCGACAGTGCCGCGTCGAGCGGCGACGCGCACGGCGAGATCGCGGGCGCGGAAGAGCTCGCCGAAGCGCAGCTCGGACTCACCCTCGTGGGTCCGGGCGGGCAGGCGACGCAGCTCGACCTCCTCGACGAGTCCTTCGCGGACCTCGGCGCGGTGCGCGCACCGGATGCCGTCCACTCGGACGGCCGGTACCTGTTCGCGATCGACGCGACCGGGGTGTCGATCGTCGACAGCGGTGTGTGGACGTGGGACCACGAGGACCACTTCCACTACTACCGGGCCGCGTCGCGCGTCGTCGGCGACATCGAGGGGGCGGGTATCGCGACGATCGCCACGACGACCTCGTCGACGACCGGCGGCACCGGGCTCTTCTTCCCCGAGTCCGGCGAGGCGGTCCTCCTCGACACCGAGGCCCTGTCGAACGGCGAGATCGTCGAGCGCTTCCGCATCGCGGGCGAGCCCGGGGAGGGGATCGTCCTTCCGGTCGGCTCCTTCGCCGCCGTCGCCGCCGGAGACCGCGTCACGGTCCACGACGCCGACGGCGCGGAGGTCGGCGTCACGGAGGACTGCCTCGCTCCGAGAGGAACGATCACGACCCGTGTCGGCGGCGTGATCGGCTGCGACGACGGCGCGATCCTTCTCACCGTCGACGACGGGACTCCGCAGATCGAGCGCATTCCCTACCCGACGGGCGCCGGATCCCGGGCCGAGGGGTTCGCCAACCGCGAGGGGCGACCCCGGGTTGCGGCGCTCGCCGGCGAGGACGGTGCCGACGGCATCTGGATCCTCGACACCCGGGCACGCGCGTGGACACTGCTGCCCGGACCGGAACCGCTGCTCCAGGTCACCGCGGTCGATGACAACGCCGCGAACCTCCTCGCGCTGACGCGGAGTGGCAGGGTGCTGGTCCTCGACGGCGAATCCGGCGCCGTGCGCGCGAGCACCGAGCCGCTCGTGTCGGCGAGCGTGGCGGATTCCGCGGGCGCGGTACACCTCATCGCCGATCAGCAGCGCGCCTACCTCAGCGGGCCGACCGAGCAGATGCTGTGGGAGATCGACTTCGCCGACGACGCGCGTATCGCGCGGACCTTCACCCCGACGACCGCACCGCTCTTCGCCGTGCTGACAGGACGCTGATATGCGCCGGCTCACCGCTCTCCCCGTGCTCGCCGTGGCGGGCCTGCTCTTCGTCTCCTGCGCACCCGCCGGCGACCCCGCGAGCGACGGCCCCGTCGTCGTCGTGTCGACGAACATCCTCGGCGATGTGGTCGACAACCTCGTCGGCGACGACGTCGAGGTCGTGACCCTGATGCGCCCCGGCGCGGATCCGCACTCCTTCGAGATCTCACCGGCCGAAGCCGCGCAGCTGCGCGAGGCCGACCTCGTCGTCTCGAACGGGATCGGCCTCGAGGAGGGTCTGCAGCAGCACCTCGACGCCGCCGCCGACGCCGGCGCGCGCACGTTCGTCGCCGGCGACGCCGTCGACGTCCTGCCGTACACCTCCACGGATGCCGGCGGCTCGGACGATCCGCACTTCTGGACCGATCCCGCCCGGATGATCTCCGTCATCGACGCCCTCGAGGGCGACCTCCGCGACCTCGACGGCGTCGACGAAGCGGCGGTCGCCGAGCGGACCGCGGCGTACCGGGCGGAGATCGAGCGCCTCGACACCGAGATGACCGCGACCTTCGCCGCTCTCCCCGCCGATCGTCGCGCACTCGTGACGAACCATCACGTCTTCGGCTACCTCGCCGATCGGTTCGACTTCCGTGTGATCGGTGCGGTCATCCCGGGTGGGACGACGCTCGCCGCACCCAGCACGAGCGACCTCGCCGACCTCGTCGCCGCCATAGAGGAGGCGGGGGTGCCGACGATCTTCGCCGAGTCGTCCCAGCCCGACCGGCTCGTCCGCGCGCTCGCCGAGGAGGCGAACGTGCAGGTGGACGTCGTCGAGCTCTTCACCGAATCCCTGACGGATGCCGCGGGCGGCGCCCCGGACTACCTGACCATGATGCGCGCCAACACCGAGCGCATCTCCGACGGCCTGTCGCGCTGAGCGCAGGCTGATCCCCCACAGAAAGAGGAACATCACATGCGAGCTCTGCCCCATCGCGGCGCCGGCGTCCTGGCCCTGGCGCTCGGCGCGACCGTCGCGCTCACCGCGTGCGCCGGAACCCCGTCGTCGGCTCCGGCATCCGACGCTCCGGCGTCCGACGCGGCCGCCGTCTCGGACGCCGGCACCCGCGTCGCCCTGGCCTACCCCGGCGGCATCGTCGTGCTCGACGGCGAGACCCTCGAGGTCCTCGGCGATGTCGACTCCGAGGAGTTCACCCGCCTGAACCCCGCCGGTGACGGCCGACACGTCATGGTCACCACCAGCGCGGGCTTCCAGGTGCTGGACGCCGGCACCGCCGATGCCGAGCCCGTCCTCACCGACCGCCTCTTCGAGGCGGAGGCCGCCGGCCACGTCGTCGTCCACGGCGGCAAGACCGTGCTCTATGCCGACGGTACGAGCGACACCACGATCTTCGACACCGACGACCTGCTGGCCGCCGGCGACGAGCTTCCCGAGACGACCGTGATCGAGGGTGTGGAGGCGCATCACGGTGTCTCGATCGTCCTCGAGGACGGATCGTTCGTCACGACCGTCGGAAACGCCGACGGTCGCACGGGCATCATGGTGCAGGACGCCGAGGGCGCCACGATCGCCGAGAGCGCGGAGTGCCCCGGCGTCCACGGCGAGGGCACCGCGCAGGACGAGGTCGTCGTCTTCGGCTGCGACAACGGCGCGCTCGTGTACGACGGCGACGAGATCGTCAAGCTCGACGCCCCGGACCAGCCCTACGGCCGCACCGGCAACCTCTTCGTCAGCGAGACGAGCCCGCTCGTCCTCGGCGACTACAAGGACGACCAGGATGCCGAGGGCTACCTGCTGCAGAGCGTCGTCGTCATCGACACCGCCGCTCCGTCGCTCGAGGTGATCGACATGCCCGAGGGCGCCGAGTACACCTTCCGGGACCTCGCGCGCGGACCCGAGGACCTCGGCTACATCCTCGCCTCGGACGGCAGCATCCACGTCCTCGATCTCGAGGCCGGAGAGTTCGTCGATGCCTTCCCGGTCATCGAGGCGTGGGAAGGACCGGCGGACTGGCAGGACGCCCACCCCGCCATCAAGATCAGCGGCGACATCGCCTACGTCACCGAACCGGCGAGCAACGAGGTGCACGCGGTGGACCTCACGTCGGGAGAGGTCCTGGCGAGCGCGACCCTCGAGGTCACGCCGAACGAGATCGCGCTGACCCGCTGACCCGCTGACCTGCCCGATCGGGGTCGCGCCGCGTTCGCCGGCGCGACCCCGACGTCGTCTCCCCGGCGGAGAATCGAAGGGTGACGATCCCGGCCGACGCCCCGGCGCTGCCCACGCGCGCGATCCTGTCCCAGGTGTGGAGTCGCGCCGTCTTCGTGCACTGGCGGGTCGATCCCGCAGAGGTCGCCCCGCTGCTCCCACCCGGCGTCCGCCCCGACGTGTTCGACGGCTCGGCCTGGGTGGGGCTCGTGCCGTTCGTCCTTTCGCGCTTCCGCTTCCTGCCGCTTCCCGCGGTGCCGTGGCTCGGAACCTTCGCCGAGATCAACGTCCGCACCTACGGCGTGGATGCCGCCGGGCGCCGGGGTGTCGTCTTCCGCACGCTCGAGGCCGAGCATCTGCCGCCGGTGCTCGCGGCGAGGGCCCTGTTCGGGTTGCCGTACCGGTGGGCGTCGATCGGACTCACGACGGACGCCGCGGCATCCGTCGTGGACTTCCGTTCGCGCCGGCGCGATGCGCGCGGGCGCCCGCGCGGGCCGGGCGCGCGCATCGCCGTCCGCGTGGGCGACGAGGTCGTCGACAGTGACCTCTCCCACTTCCTCACCGCGCGATGGGGATTCCACGAGCGCCATCTCGGCGCGACGCGGTGGGCGCAGAACAACCATGAGGATTGGCCGCTGCGGACAGCGGAGCTCCTCGAGCTGGATGACGAGCTCGTCGCCGATGCGGGCTTCCCCGGGCTCGCCGCGCGCCCGCCGGACTCCGTCCTCGCCATGCCGGCGGAGCATCCGGGGTTCGTCACCCGCTTCGCCCGGGCCCGCCGGATCTGACGCAGGTCGGGCGGTGCCCCGCGCTCAGCGCGCGCGGCGGATGCGGATGGGGCCGCGCGCGGTGGAGGGGTCGACGACCGTGCCGCGCTGGGTGATCTCCACTTCGCCGGCAGCGACGAGGCGTCGCGCGGCGCGCCGCGCCGGTTCCATGAGGTCGCGCCAGTCGTCGCCGCCGACCGATCGCGCGGCCTCCGACGGGCAGATCGTCGCGGTCGCGGCCCGCGCGGCGAGAAGCTCCCGGATCGCGTCCTCGAGGGCGGTGTCCACCGTCCGCACGCCCCGGCGCCGGCACGCGTCGGAGCAGTAGGCGACCTGCTCCCAGTTCGACGCCCACTTCTTGCGCCATTGCATCTCGCGGCCGCACGAGGCGCACGTCTTCGACTCCGCCTGCGGCTCGGAGGTGGATCGAGACCGGCCCATGGCGGTGTCAGTGGATGCGGGCGATCTGCACCGTGATCGTCGCGTCCTCGGGGGAGTTCTCGGCGAGGACGTCCGCCACGCGTCGGGCGGTCTCGGGGGTGTCGTACTCGGGGTCGGTGGCGATACGTGCAGCGACCCGGGGGATGCCGTCGCGCATCGAGACGGCGACGTCGGCCTGCCGCTCGCCGGAGCGTCCGGTGGCGGCGGCGAGGATGCCGGAGAGCTGCTGCAGCGGTGAGCCGTACACGTCCACGACGCCGTCGACCGCGCGCACGCGGGAGACCAGTCCGCCGTCCGGTTCGGGAGTGATGAGAGTCATGACGATTCCTTGTCGGACGCGTAGCCGTGGAGGTCTTCGACCGTGATGTTGACGCCGACGACCTTCAGCTCGGTGTGCTGGTTGAGAGCGGTGAAGACCAGGTCCCGCACGCGCGCGGTGGTCTCGGGGACGGGGAGACCCCACGCGATGCTCGCGGTGACGTCGACCTCGACCGGCTCGCCGGGGATCTCGGCGTTGCCGATGATCTGGGTGCGGCCGATGTAGACGCCGGGCACGGCATCCCCCGTCTCGCGGATGAGCGCGCGCACCGCGCCCTCCGTCACCGAGATCGACACGCGGGGATCGTCGTGGTGGATGGGGAAGCTCCGCCCCGCGCGCAGTTCGGAATGGACCGCCGACAGGATGCCGTTCAGCCAGTCCTGCGGAGGCGGGGGGAGGCGCTCCGCGTCGTGGACCATGAGGTCGCGCGACAGCCGGCCGACCCGCTCGAGCGCGTCGAGGGCGTTGAGGCAGTCGGGGCAGGACTCGATGTGCGCGTCGACGGGGAGGCGACCGGCCGTGAGGTAGTCGCTCAGCTCGTCGAGGGTGCGTCCGCAGTCCAGGATCTCGGGGGGAGTCTGGGTCATCGCCAGTCCTCCATCCGGATCGCGATCGAACTCCGTGCTCGTGACAGCAAGCCTCTCACGGTGCTGGCACTCGTGGTCATCTCCTCCGCGATCTCGGCGTAGCTGAGGTCGGCGACCTCGCGCAGCAGCCACGCCCGTCGCTGGTCCTCGGGCAGGTCGTCGAGCGCCTCCGACAGGGCGGTGAGCTGCGCCTGCCGCACCGCGCGGACCTCCGGATCGGGGTGCGCGCTCTGCACGAGGGGCACGTCGTCGATCGGGACGTCGGCGGTGCGCCGACGGAGGCGTGCGAAGGCCTCGCGGCTCGCGATCCGCATGAGCCACGCGCGGACGGCGGAGCCGTCGCGGAGGGAGGGGAGCTGCTTCCAGGCGGTGATGAACGCGTCCTGCACCACGTCATCGGCCTCGCTCAGCGAGCCCACGATGCGCGACACGTACGCACGCATCAGGGAACTGTGGCGCCGGACGATCTCGCCGAACGCCGTGGCGTCGCCGTCGACCGCGCGCTCCACGAGGATCTGATCGGATGCCACGGCCAGGCCTGACCCCGTCACCCCGCCTGCGTCGGACCTGCCGCCCATCCCCCACCTCCCAGCGAACACCCAGGAATCTTTTCGTGACGAATCCGGCGGGACGACCCTCCTATTCGCAGAGCAAACGTAACGCTCGTCCACCGCCCCGAATCGGGGTTGATTTCCCACCGTCCGACAGATAAAGGAGCCGGCTCATGGCCACCAACGACATCACGACCACCTCCGCCGACGAGACGCGCGCCCCGAAGAGCGCCGCCTCCCGCGTCGACCGTCCCGCTTCGTCCCTCACCGGCGCTCGCGACGAGAACGCCGCGGGCCGCACCACCATCTCCGACGGTGTCGTGGCGAAGGTCGCCGGCATCGCGGCGCGCGAGGTCCCCGGTGTCTACGCCCTCGGCGGCGGCGGCGCCCGTGCCTTCGGCGCGATCCGCGACGCGATCAACGCCACCGACCTCACGCAGGGCGTCAAGGTCGAGGTCGGCGAGACGCAGGCCGCTGCCGACCTCACGATCGTGGTGGAGTACCCGTCGCCGATCCAGGAGGTCGCCGGGAACGTCCGGGCCGCCGTCGCCGGTGCCATCTCGCGCCTCGTGGGTCTCGAGGTCGTCGAAGTGAACGTCGAGGTCAACGACGTGCACATCCCCGGCGACGACAACAGCGACGACGAGCCCTCCCGCGTCGCGTAAGTCTCCGCGCTCCGGTGGGTTCCCCACCCTGCGGTCCGTCCACGATGGGCCGTAGGGTGGGCCCATGAGCGCCGAGTACGCGTGGTGGACCTCCGCGGTGGTCTACCAGATCTATCCCCGTTCGTTCCAGGATTCCGACGGCGACGGCATCGGCGACCTGCGCGGCATCCTCCGCCGCGTCGACCATCTCGCCGAGCTCGGTGTCGATGTCGTGTGGTTCTCGCCGCTGTACCGCAGCCCGCAGGACGACAACGGCTACGACATCAGCGACTACCAGGATGTCGACCCGCTCTTCGGCACGCTGGACGATCTCGACGACGTCATCGCCGCGCTCCACGACCGCGGCATCAAGGTCGTCATGGACCTGGTCGTCAACCACACCAGCGACGAGCATCCGTGGTTCATCGAGTCGCGGTCGTCCCGCGACAACCCGAAACGCGACTGGTACTGGTGGCGCGATCCCCGCGCGGGACTCGAGCCCGGCACGCGCGGCTCCGAGCCCACGAACTGGGGCTCGTTCTTCTCCGGTCCCGCCTGGGAGTGGGACGCGGAGACCGGGCAGTACTACCTGCACCTGTTCAGTCGGAAGCAGCCCGACCTCAACTGGGAGACCCCCGAGGTGCGCGAGGCCGTCTACGCGATGATGCGCTGGTGGCTGGACCGTGGGGTCGACGGCTTCCGCATGGACGTCATCAACCTCATCTCCAAGGACGTCGGTTCGGGCGGTACGCTCTCCGACGCCCCGGTCGCGAGCGGCCTGTACGGTGACGCCGCCGCCGCGAGCGCCAACGGTCCACGGCTGCACGAGTTCCTTCAGGAGATGCACCGCGAGGTGTTCGCCGGACGCCGGGATTCGTTGCTGCTCGTCGGCGAGACGCCCGGAGCGACGGTGGAGGACGCGAAGCTGTTCACCGATCCCGCCCGCGCGGAGCTGGACATGGTGTTCACCTTCGAGCACATGGGACTCGACACCGTCGACGGCGACCGGTTCCAGCATCGTCCGCTCGACCTCCGCGACCTGAAGGCCACTCTCACGCGCTGGCAGACAGGTCTCGCCGAGACGGGGTGGAACTCCCTCTATTGGGACAACCACGACCAGCCGCGCGTCGTCTCGCGCTTCGGAGACGACGGCGAGCATCGCGTGGCATCGGCCACGGCTCTGGCGACGGTCCTGCACCTCCACCGCGGTACGCCGTACATCTACCAGGGCGAGGAGCTCGGGATGACGGATGCCGGGTTCACGGCGTTCGACCAGTACCGCGACATCGAGTCGTTGCGCTACGTCGAGGAGAAGCGGGCGATCGGCGAGTTCGACGACGACCAGCTGCTGCGCGCCCTCGCCTTCGGCAGTCGCGACAACGCACGGACCCCCGTCCAGTGGGACGACTCCGCGCACGCCGGATTCACCACCGGCGAGCCGTGGATCGAGGTCAACCCGAACCACGATCGGATCAACGCCGCCGCGGAGCGCGCCGACCCCCACTCGGTCTTCCACTACTACCGACGGCTCATCGCGCTCCGCCACGACGAGCCGGTCGTGCAGACCGGAGCGTTCACCCTCGTGTGGCCGGAGGACACCGAGGTCTATGCGTTCCACCGCGCGCAGGACGGCATCCGTCTCACCCTCGTCGCGAACTGTTCGAGCGAAAGCGTCGAGAGGGATGCCGCGGACCTCGGCCTCGACGGTGGCAGCGTCGTGATCGCCAACCACGACGACCCGCCGCAGGCGCCGTCCGGGCGCCTGCGGCTGCGGCCGTGGGAGTGCGTGGTCTACCGCGTGGAGGACTCGCGCCCGTCGTGAGCGTCGCTATCCGGCGGCGCCCACCGTGGCCTCACCGGGGAGGACCCGCTTGACGACGTCGGTGAGGGTGACCACGCCCACGGCGTTCCCATCCGACTCGACGACGACCAGCTGAACGCTCTCTTCGCGCATCCGACGGAGCGCCTCGTACACGAGGAGGTCCTTCGACAGGCGCAGGACCGGCCGCGCGAGGGTCGACACCGCGTCGTCGTCCGCGCGCAGCAGCGTGTCGCGCACGTGGACGACCGAGCGCGGCTCGCCCGCGCCGTCCAGGACGAGCACCCGCAGGTGGCCGGTGCGCCGCGCCGCCTCCCGCACGGCGGCGAGATCGGCATCCGTCGTCACGGCCGTCGGCGTCGTGGTCGGGACCGTGATGTCGCCGAGGGTGAGGCTCTCGAGCTCGATGACCTGCGAGATCTGGGTGCGCAGCTCCGGTTCGAGCACGCCGACCTGGCCCGAGTACTCCACGAGATGGCGGATGGTGTCGGCGTCGCGGCCGCCGACCGCGGCGCGGTCCACCGGCTCGACGCCGCTGCGGGCCACGAGCGCGTTCGCGATGCGGTTCACCCACAGCAGGAACGGCCGTAGCGGCCAGACGTAGGCACGCGCGGGGATGCCGACGATCCGCGCCGCGGTCTCGGGGTGCGCGATCGCCCACGACTTCGGAGCCATCTCGCCCACCACGAGGTGGAGGAAGGTCACGGCCAGCAGCGACAGCGCGAACGCCGCTCCGCCGGCGAGCCACTCCGGCGCACCCCACGCGGCGAAGACCGGGCCGAGCCACGCGTCGACCGCGGGCTTGGTGATCGCACCGAGGGCGAACGTGCACGCTGTGATGCCGAGCTGGGCGCCGGCGAGCATCAGGGTGAGCTCGTTCATCCCCCGCAGCGCCGCGCGCGACGCCGGGTCTGTCGTGGCGGTCTCCTCGAGCCGGTGACGTCGGGCGCCGAGAAGGGCGAACTCGATGACGACGAAGAACGCGCTCAGCGCGATCAGCGCCACGGTGGCGATCAGGACGATCCAGCCGTTCATCGCTGCGCCTCCTCGGACTCGGGGGCCGCGTCCCGGAGGGCGTCGGATGCCTCCCGGTCGGCGTCCCGCTCGGTGAGCATCTGCACGCGCAGGACGTGCGGGACGTGCCGGTCGAGCTCCACGACCTCGATGAGGAGGGCGCGGGAGGTGTGGTCGTCCTCGATGACGTCGGCGCCCTGGAGGGGAAGCTCGACGCGGACGGTGTCGCCCGGCTCGGGAAGGCGCCCGGCGGCGGCGATCGCGAGCCCTGACAGGGTCTCGAAGTCGCCGCGTTCCAGGTCGGCGCCGATGACGCGCTCGACCTCGTCGATGTGCAGGTCGCCGTCCATCTCCCACGTGTCGTCCGCGGTCTGCACCGCGCCCGCCCCGTCCTCGGCGTCGTGCTCGTCGGAGATCTCGCCCACCAGCTCCTCGGCGAGGTCCTCCAGGGTCAGGACACCCGCGAACCCGCCGTACTCGTCGATGACGCAGGCGAGCTCGTTCTTCGTCTCGGTCAGCTGGCCGAGGGCATCCGGGAGGGGCATGAGGGTGGCGAGGACGAGCGGTTCGCGCATGATCTCGCTCACCGGGCGCGGGTCGTCGCGATCGGTCCCGAGGACGTCCACCAGGTGGACGACGCCGACCGGCTCATCGCGCTCGCCGATGACGGGGTAGCGCGTGTGCGCCTCGGCCATGAGCGCCCGCACGTGGGAGATCGCGTCGGTGACGTGGACGACGTCGACCTGGACGCGCGGAATCATCGCGTGCTCGACATCCTGCTCGGGGAAGTCGAGGATGCGGTCGAGCATGAGCGACAGGTCCTCGGGGAGGTCGCCGCTGTCGCGGGAGTCCTCGATGATGTGCTCGAGGTCCTTCGCCGTCGCCGAGGTGTCCACGTCGTGCACGGGTTCGACCCGGACGAGACGGAGGACACCCTCGGCGGACTTGTCGAAGAACCAGATCAGCCACCCGAAGACCGTGAGGTACCCGAGGGTGGTCGGCGCGAGCGCGCGGGAGAGCGGCTCGGGGCTCGCGAGTGCGAGATTCTTCGGGTAGAGCTCGCCGAAGATCATCTGCACGACCGCTGCGAGGACCAGTGCGCCCACGGTGCCGATCGTGATGCCGACGGCGGCGGGGACGCCGACGCCGCCGAGGAGCGTCCCGAGGGACTCGCCGATGAACGGCTCGGCGACGTAGCCGACGAGGAGGCCGGTCACGGTGATGCCGAGCTGCGCTCCGGAGAGCATGAAGGAGGTGCGGTCGGTGACCTTGAGCGCCCGCCGGGCGGCGGTGTCGCCGGCGTCGGCACGGGCGCGCAGCTTCGCGCGGTCCACCGACATGTAGGCGAACTCCTGCGCGACGAAATAACCGTTCGCCGCGATGATGACGGCCGTCAGGACGAGGCCGAGAAGGAGGAAGAGCAGTGCGGTGATCATGGGAGGATCACCCCCCGCGCAGGTCGCGAGGAAAAGGGGACAGGGGCGAGAACGCCCGGACTATGACCGGGGTCGTCTGCAGACGACCCCACGCGTGAGTGTCCGTTCACGTGCTGGTATGCACCTCCGAGTGAGAATGCTGATGATTCTAGGACACCGCGACCGGGTATTGTCCGCCCGTGAGCTCCTCCCGACGTGCCGGAACCCCCGCGGAGGTGTTCGGTGCCTTCCTGAAGCTGGGGTTGACCTCCTTCGGCGGACCGGTGGCGCACCTCGGCTACTTCCGCGACGAGCTCGTCACGCGTCGTCGCTGGATCGACGATCGCGGCTACGGCGAGCTCGTCGCGCTGAGCCAGTTCCTGCCCGGTCCCGCCTCGAGCCAGGTCGGTTTCGGGCTCGGCCTCCTCCGCGCCGGTCCCCTCGGTGCGCTCGCCGCGTGGCTCGCCTTCACCCTGCCGTCGGCGATCGTCATGGTCGCCTTCGCGTACGGCGCGGACCTCTTCGGCGGCACGGTCGGCTCCGGCCTCCTGGACGGACTGAAGATCGTCGCCGTCGCCATCGTCGCCCAGGCGGTGTGGGGCATGGCCCGGTCACTGACCCCGGACGCCCGACGCGCGTCGATCGCCGTCGGGGCGGCGGTGCTGGTCCTGGTGGCGGCGGGGACCCTCGGCCAGGTCGCCGCGATCGTCCTCGGCGCGCTCGTCGGCCTTCTCCTCTGCCGGATGCCGGGCGAGGCGCCGGGTCCGGATCTGTCGTTCGGCGTCTCGCGGCGGGCCGGCGCGACCGCCCTCGCGGTGTTCGCGGTGCTCCTCGTCGGGCTCCCGATCGCCGCCGCGACGCTCGGGGGGACGGCTCTCGGCGTCGCGGATGCGTTCTCCCGCGCCGGTGCGCTCGTCTTCGGCGGCGGCCACGTCGTCCTGCCGCTGCTGGAGGCCGAGGTCGTCACCGGCGGGTGGGTGAACGCGGAGCAGTTCCTCGCCGGGTACGGCGTCGCCCAGGCGGTCCCGGGTCCGCTGTTCACCTTCGCCGCCTACCTCGGGGCGCTCGCCGCCCCCGGGGCCGCGGGCCTCGCGACGGCGGCGATCGCTCTGGTGGCGGTGTTCGTCCCGGGCTTCCTCCTCCTCGTCGGTGTGCTGCCGTTCTGGAACGCCCTGCGGACGCGACCCGCCGCGCAGGCACTCCTGCGCGGCGCGAACGCCGCCGTGGTCGGCATCCTCGCCGCCGCCCTCTACGACCCGGTCTTCGTCACCGCGGTGACGGGGCCCGCGTCCTTCGCGCTCGCCCTCGTCTGCTTCGTGCTGCTGATCTCATGGCGCGTGCCGCCGTGGGTGGTGGTGATCGTCGGCGCCGCCGGCGGCGTCGGTCTCGCGTTCCTCTGAACACCTCCCTCGCCCGCCCGTGCCCGGCTACCGTGGATTCGACCCGACCCGGGTCGTGAGGACCGGAGCCGCCATGACCGAGATGACCCCGCCCGACCGCATGCACGCGATCTCCCCCGAGACGCGCGCGGTCGTCGACGACGTGCTGGAGTACGCCCGCCGCCGCGCCCTCTACGAGGACATCCCGCTCGACAAGCCGCTGCGGCCGAGCGATCTCGCGCGCCTCGCCCCGCGCACGGTGACGCCGGAGGGCATCGGGGCGCGCCGGGCGATCGCGCTGTTCGAGAACGTCCTCGCACCGGCGTGCATCTCCACCGACCACCCCGGCTACCTCTCCTTCATCCCCTCGGCGCCCAGCAAGGCGGCGCTCGCCTTCGACGTCGTGGTCTCGGCATCCGCCGTCTACGCAGGGTCCTGGATGGAGGGCGCGGGCGCCGTGTTCGCCGAGAACGAGGTGCTGCACTGGCTCGCGCGCGAGTTCGGCCTGCCCGAGGGCGCCGGTGGCGTCTTCGTCCAGGGCGGCACCATCGGCAACCTGTCCGCGCTCGTGACGGCGCGGGATGCCGCGCGTCGACGCCTCCGCGAGGCCGACCGTCCGACGCCGGCGCGCTGGCTCGTCGTCTGCAGCGCCGAGGCGCACTCGTCGATCGCCTCCGCCGCGGCGGTCATGGACGTCGACATCCTCCCCGTGCCCGTCGACGACGCCGGGCGGCTGCACGGCGACGCCGTCGCCCGCGCGCTCGACGACCACGGCGACGCCGTCTTCGCGGTCGTCGCCACCGGCGGCACGACCAACTTCGGCATCGTCGACGACATCGCCTCGATCGCCGACGTCAGCGCCGCCCGCGGGGTGTGGCTGCACGTCGACGGCGCGTACGGCCTCGCGGCGATGCTCGTCCCGGAGGCGCGCGGCGCGTTCGCCGGCGTCGAGCGCGCCGACTCGGTCATCGTCGACCCGCACAAGTGGCTGTTCGCCCCGTTCGACGCGTGCGCACTGATCTACCGCGATCCTTCGCTCGCGCTGGCCGCGCACACGCAGAAGGCCGAGTACCTCGACACCCTCACCGACACCCCCGACTGGAATCCGTCGGACCTCGGCATCCAGCTCACCCGCCGGGCGCGCGGCCTGCCGCTGTGGTTCTCACTGGCGACCCACGGCACCGAGCACTACCGCGCCGCGATCGCGTACGGCATCGACCTCGCCGCACGGATCGCCGACGACATCCGCGCCCGCGAGGAGGTGTCGCTCGTGCGCGACCCGCAGCTGTCGGTGGTGGTCTTCCGCCGGCACGGCTGGACCATGGCCGACTACAAAGCGTGGTCGGATCGTCTTCTCGACGATCAGCGCGCCTTCGTCGTGCCGAGCTCGCACGCGGGGGAGCCGGTGCTCCGCTTCGCGATCATCTCGCCGCTGACGACCTACGAGCTCCTGGTCGACGTCCTCGATTCGCTCCGCTGAGGCCCTCTCCCTCGCCGCCGGCCGCGTCTCGGGCGCACGATCTACACTGGAAGGGTTCGTTCCGCCGCCACAGGAATGCCCCCGTGACCCCTTCTTCTTCCGCCCGCACGTTCGAGGTGCGCCACGTGCAGCTCGCGCGCGCCGGCTTCGCGGCGCTCGCGGCGCTGATGATCACGTTCTCTCCCGACCACTCCGCCGCCGTCGGCGGGGCGGTCTTCAGCGGGGTCGCGATCGCCACGGGGCTGGTCTTCCTCCTGGCGGCGTGGCTCGTCTCGCCGGCCGGCGGGCGCGGTGCGGCGATCGCCCTCGGCACCGTGACGGTCGTGGCGGGAATCGTTGCGAGCCTCCCGCCGGTGCGCTCGGTAGCCGGCTTCTTCATCGTCGTCATCGCCTGGGCCGTCATCGCCGGAGTCGTCGAACTGGCGGTGGGGGCACGCGCCCTCCTCCGCGCGCGGAAGGCCGCCCGCACGGACGCGTCGGACGCGGATGCCGCGCCGCGCCGCGCCGGCTACGTCGCCCCGTGGACCCCGCGCGACGGCGCGACCCCCGTGACCCCGCTCTCCCGCGGCGACGCACGCGACGCCGTCGTCGTCGGCGTCCTCGGCATCCTCCTCGCCGTCGGCATGCTGCTGGTCCCCACCGGCTACGCCCTCCGGTACACGATCGAAGAGGCCGGACAGACCTTCACGCTCACCGGCATCATCATCGCCGTCGGCATCTTCGGCGCCTACGCCGCGATCGTGGCGGTCTACCTCGCCATCGCCGGCTTCTCCCCGCGGCCCGCGACCGCATCCGCATCGCCCGAGACGGCGGATGCCGCCGCTCCCGGCGTCACCGCGACCGGTGCCCCGACGCCGGCCGACCAGAAGGATTCCGCGTGACCGAGAATCAGCCCTCCCGCCGTGACCTCATGAAGCCCCTCCAGCTGGTCGGGCTCGCCTTCGTCGCGGCGCTGTTCGCCGGCGGGGTCACGCTGGTGTCGATGGGCTTCTTCCAGTCCAAGCCCGCCGAGGAGGCGCAGGGCGCCCTGGTGCTGGCCCTCATCGTCGCCGGAATCGTCTTCATCGCGACGCTGCTGATCGTCTCGCTGCTGCTCCTGGTCGTCGACCCGGCGCAGGTGGCCACACCCGTCGACCGCCCGGTGCTCTACGACCCCGAACCGGACGCGACCGACGGTCCGGAGACCCCGCCCGCGCGCTGAGGCGTTCCGCCCGCGCGCGGCGTCGCCGCGCTCAGGCCAGGTCGACCACGCGCGCCGCGAGACCCGTGTACCCGGCCGGGGTCAGCGCCCGCAGGCGGGCCTTGGCGTCGTCGCCGATGTCGAGGCCGTCGACGAACTCCGCCAGCTCCACCGCGCCGACACGGCGTCCGCGGGTGAGGTCCTTCAGCAGGGCGTACGGGTCGGTGATCTCCGAGCGGCCCGCGGCGATCTCCGCGCGCACGACGGTCTGGATCGCCTCGGCGAGCACCTCCCAGTTCGCGTCGAGGTCGGCATCCAGCACGTGCTGCGACAGCGAGATCTCGCCGAGCCCGCGCGCGAGGTTGTCCAGCGCCAGGAGGGAGTGGCCGAGGGCGACGCCGATGTTGCGCTGCGTCGTGGAGTCGGTGAGGTCGCGCTGGAGACGGGAGGTCACGAGTGTCTGCGACAGGGTCTGCAGGAGCCCTGCGGAGATCTCGAGGTTCGCCTCGGCGTTCTCGAACCGGATCGGGTTGATCTTGTGGGGCATCGTCGAGGATCCGGTCGCGCCGGCGACGGGGATCTGCGCGAAGAAGCCGAGGGAGATGTAGGTCCACACATCCGTGGCGAGGTTGTGCAGGATGCCGCCGGCGTGACGGATCCGGTCGTACAGCTCGACCTGCCAGTCGTGGGACTCGATCTGGGTCGTCACCGGGTTGAACCCGATGCCGAGCCCCTCGATGAACCCGCGGGAGACCTCCGGCCAGTCGACGTCGGGCGCGGCGGCGACGTGCGCCGACCAGGTCCCGGTGGCGCCGGAGAACTTCGCGAGGTATTCCCCGCCCGCCACCTGGGCGGCGACCCGGCGGAGGCGCCAGACGAACACCGCCAGCTCCTTGCCCATCGTGGTGGGCGTCGCGGGCTGGCCGTGGGTGCGGGAGAGCATCGGCGCATCGCGGTGGGCGTCGGCGAGGGCGGCGAGGGCGTCGATGACGCGGTGGAGGGCCGGGAGCCACACCCGTTCCACGGCCCGGTGCACCGTGAGGGCGTAGGAGGCGGAGTTGATGTCCTCGCTCGTGCAGGCGAAGTGCGTGAGCTCGGCGAGGCCCGAGAGGCCGAGGGCGTCCAGCCGGTCGCGGACGAGGTACTCGATCGCCTTGACGTCGTGGCGGGTGACCGCCTCCTTCTCCGCCAGCCACGCGATCTCGTCCGCGCCGAAGTCGACGTAGAGGTCGCGCAGGCGCGTCTTGTCGTCGTCGCCGAGCGGCGCGGTGCCGAACAGGGAGAGATCGGTGAGCGTGATGATCCACTCGACCTCCACCTCGACGCGGGCGCGGTTCAGGCCCGCCTCCGAGAGGTAGTCGGCGAGGGGTGCCACGGCGGCGCGGTAGCGACCGTCGAGGGGGCTGAGCGGCTGCGGCGGCAGAGAGGTCACGGTACTCCCGTCGGGACGAGGCTCTTCCCGCGGCGCCGAGCGCGCACGGGTCGTGCTCACACGTGCGGTCGGATCGCGGGTTCGAGTTGCCGGAAGAGCGCCCGGCTCGCGCTCTCGATCATACCGAGCACCTGATCGAACATCCGGGGGCCGGCGTAGTAGGGATCGGGCACGTCGAGCGAGGGGGCGGCGGGGTCGAACGACAGCAGCAGGGCGATCTTGTCGGCATCCGTCTCGGAGCGCGCCCAGCCCCGCAGGATCCGCTCGTGCGACCGATCCAGGGCCACCACCAGGTCGTTCTGCGTGAAGTCCGCGGGGGCGAACTGGCGGGCCCGGTGGCGCTCGCCGTCGTACCCGTGGCGCGCGAGGGCGTCGATCGTGCGCACGTCGGCGCGCTCGCCGACGTGCCAGTCTCCGGTGCCGGCACTGGAGGACACCACGCGGGCGGAGAGACCGGTCGACGACGCCAGGGAACGGAAGACGACCTCCGCCATCGGGGAGCGGCAGATGTTGCCCGTGCAGACGAAGACGACGCGGAAAGGCTCCACGCGGGGGTCGGACATGGGCTCCATTCTGTCCCGCCGGCGTCGGTCGCGCACGCGCGTCGCGTCGAGGCCCGCTGCCCGGCCCTCCTGCACAGGTGCGGTGCCGACCCCACGACGGGTGGGAACTGCACAGTCGCACGGACGCCGTCCCCGCGGGCGCTCGGCGCGGCCGACGATGGGCGCATGCCGCCGCTGCTGTGCACCCCGCCCTCCACCGTCACGCTCGAGATCGTCGTGCGCGAGCTCGACGCCCTGGCCGTGCGCCTCGACGAGCTCATCGCGCGGACCCGCACCCTCGGCGACCGCACCGATTGGCAGGCGGAGGCCGCGCGCGAGTTCCACACGGCCGCGACGGCGTGGGCGGGCCGGGTCGGCGCCCTCGCGTGCGCGCTCGCGCAGGTGCGGTTCAGTGCCGGAGCGGCGCTGCAGCTGCAGCGGTGGCGGGCCGAGACGGACTGCGCGTGAGCGGGGCGACGCCCCCGGCCGGCGAGCTGGAGATCCGCGGCGGTGGCGCGGTGGCCGTCGACACCGAAACGCTCCGGCGCACGGCGGCCGACTTCGACGGCGCGATCGGGGAGCTGGAGGCGCTCGTGGGCGACCTCGGTCCGCTGCAGAACATGCTGCTCACCGAGCAGGACGAGGCCTGGTCGGCGGCCGCCGAGGCCGCAGACCTCGCGTCCCGGATGCGGGATGCCGTCACCGAGGGGGAACGGGTGGCGACGGCGCTCCGCGACGCGGCGACGCTCTACGAGCTCGTCGAGACCGTCGTCGCGCATCGCGCCGCCGTGCTGTCCGGCGACGCGGATGCCGCCCGCATCCTCGCGGCGCGGATCAGCGACCTCCGCGCCGAGGATGGCGCCCTGATCCTCGCGGCGTGGGGGACCGAGGCGGAGCGGACCGTGATGTGGCCCGGCGAGCTGGTCCGCCAGGCGACGGAGCTGGGACTCCTCGTCGGCAGCGACTACAGCTGGCAGGCGGGTGTCATGGGCGGCGCGGCGCTCGGGCTGTCGACGGTCGTCCTGGCCTCCGTCATCGGGACGACGGGGATGGGCCGCGTCCCGGCCGGAACCCGCCTCGACGGTGCGACACCGCCGGTCGCCGTGCGCGCACTGCCGACCGGGACGGGCGCGGCATCCGTTCCGCCGCGGAATCTCGCCGACGCCGCCTCCCGCATCCCGGGTCCGGGCGAGGCGCGGGTGCGCGTGGAGAAGTACACGATGCCCGATGGCTCGCGACAGTTCGCCGTCTACGTCGCCGGCACGTCCACGGCGGCGGTGGGCGGGAAGAACCCGTGGGACAACCGCTCGAACGTCGAGCTCTACACCGGCCACACATCGGCCTCGTACGCCGCGACCCTGCAGGCGCTGGAGGATGCCGGAGCCGAACCCGGCGACGTCGTGCACGCGTTCGGACACTCCCAGGGCGCCATGATCACAGGCCACCTGGCGATGGAGGGCCCGTACGCGACCGAGACGCTGGTGTCGTTCGGGACGCCGCGCGAGATGGACGTGGGCGCCGACACGTGGAGCATGTCGGTGCGGCACACCGACGATCCCGCGGTCGCCCTCTCCGGCGGGGGAGCGATCGCGGCGACGGGGGCGGCGGGGAGCGTCCTGGTCGAGCGGGCCGCCGATCCGAACACCGGTCTCCACGACACCACGGTGCCCGCGCACCGGCTCACCGCCTACGCCGAGACGGCGGCCCTCATCGACGCGTCGACCGATCCGCGCATCGACACGGTGCGCGACGTCTTCGACGAGCTGGCCACGGCCACCGACATCCGTGCGACGGAATACGCCGCGGAACGGGCCGAGGGACCGGTCAGTCCTTCTTCGGGCGGAGGATGATGCCGAACACCCAGTTGATGAGCGAGATCAGGATGGCGGCGACCAGGCCCCACCAGAAGTCCTCGACGCGAAGACCGAAGTTCCACAGCGACGTGATCGCCGCGGTCAGCCACAGCAGGAACGCGTTGATCAGCAGACCGATGAGTCCGAGCGTCAGGATGTACAGCGGGAACGCGAGGATCTTGATGACCGTCCCGATGACGGTGTTCACCAGCGCGAAGATCGCTGCGACCAGCAGCAGCGTCAGAACGAGCTGCAGCGTCTCGCCCGGCGGGAAGGCGATCACCGTCACCTGGAGCGCGGGGATCAGGGTCACGACCCAGATCGCGAAGGCATTGACGACGACGCGGATGAGGAATCCCATGGCGGTCAGTCTTCCACGCGGGCGTCGATTCCTGTCGTCATCCGGGCGCACGCTCGTAGACTGCGGGAGTGACCGACGCCCCCGACATCCCCGTCCGCGTGCGCCCCGAGATCGCCGCCCTCCCCGCCTACCGCCAGGGTCGGCAGGCCGGCGCCGAGGCGTTCAAGCTCTCCAGCAACGAGAACCCGTACACCCCGCTCCCCGGTGTCCAGGAGGCGGTGGCCGCCGCGATGGAGTTCAACCGCTACCCGGATGCCACGGCCACGGCCCTCCGCGAGCGTCTCGCCGCGCGGTTCGGTCGGACCGCCGACGAGGTCCACGTCGGTGCCGGGAGCGTGTCGATCCTCGCGCAGCTGGTGCAGGCCGTCTCCGGCCCCGGCGACGAGATCATCTACGCGTGGCGGTCGTTCGAGGCCTACCCCTGGCTGTCGGTCGTCGCCGGCGCCACGTCGGTCACCGTGCCGCTGACGGGCGGCGCGCGCCACGATCTCGACGCGATGGCGGCCGCGGTCACCCCGCGCACCCGCGCCATCATCGTCTGCAGCCCGAACAATCCCACGGGCCCCGTCGTTCGGCACGACGACTTCGACGCCTTCGTCCGCGCGGTGCCGAGCGACGTCCTGGTGATCCTCGACGAGGCCTACGCCGAGTTCGTCACCGACCCCGACGCCGTCGACGGCCTGCGGGTCCTCGGGGGTGAGGAGTTCCCGAACGTCGTGATCCTCCGCACCTTCTCCAAGGCGTTCGGGCTCGCCGGCCTCCGGGTCGGCTACGCGATCGGCCACCCGCTGATCCTGGACGCCGCGCGCAGCACCACGATCCCGCTCTCCGTCACCGCCGCCGCCGAAGCCGCGGCCCTGGCGAGCCTCGACGCCGAGGACGAGCTCCTCGCCCGCGTCCGCGAGATCGCCGACCGGCGCGACCGGCTCGCCGACGGGCTCCGCGAGGCCGGGTGGGACGTCCCGCAGGCGCAGGGGAACTTCGTGTGGCTCCCCACCGGCGCGGAGTCGCTCGCCGTGGGTGCGGCCTTCGACGCGGCGGGCCTCATCGTCCGCCCGTTCGACGGGGACGGCATCCGCATCTCCGTGGGAGAGCACGAATCTGTCGCCAAAGTCCTAGAGATCGCGGCATCCGTTGTGAGAGACCTCCCAACGGGGCATTCCGGACGACGGATAGCGTAGAACGGTGACTCCGCCCGAGAACGCGGCCGCGTCGGCGGCGAACGATCCTGCGGACCTCGTCCGCGTGCTCGACGCCGACGGCGTCTTCGCCCCGACGCCCGCCGCCGAGCCCTACCTCGACCTGATCGACGCGCTCGACGACCCGACGCTCGAGGGTCTGTACCGCGACATGTCCGTCATCCGCGCCTTCGACGTGCAGGCGACGAACCTGCAGCGTCAGGGACAGCTGGCGCTCTGGCCCCCGAGCTTCGGTCAGGAGGCGGCGCAGGTCGGATCGGCCCGCGCCGCCCGCGCGCAGGACCACCTCTTCCCGTCGTACCGCGAGCACGCCGTCACGCGCATCCGGGGCGTCGACCCGATCGACATCATCCGGCTCATGCGCGGCCTCACGCACGGCGGCTGGAACCCGTCCGATCCGCGCAACGGCAACACCCACATCTACACGCTGGTCCTCGGCGCCCAGACCCTCCACGCGACCGGCTTCGGCATGGGTCTCGTCTTCGACGGGCGCTGCGGCACCGGCGACCTCGAGCGCGACGAGGCCGTCATCGTCTACTACGGCGACGGCGCGTCCAGCCAGGGCGACGTGCACGAGGCGATGGTGTTCGCGGCGAGTTACCGCACGCCCGAGGTCTTCTTCCTGCAGAACAACCAGTGGGCGATCTCCGTCCCGGTGGCGACGCAGTCACCGGTGCCCCTTCATCGGAGGGCATCCGGATACGGGATGCCGAGCATTCCGATCGACGGCAACGACGTGCTCGCGAGCTACGCCGTCACCCGCCGTGCGCTCGATGAGGCGCGATCGGGCGAGGGCCCCCGCGCGATCGAGGCGCTCACCTACCGCATGGGCGCGCACACCACGAGCGACGACCCGACGAAGTACCGCACGCGCGACGAGGAGGAGTCGTGGCGGCGCCGCGACCCGCTCGCGCGCATGGAGGCCTACCTCCGCGGGCGCGGGGCGAGCGAGGCGTTCTTCGCCGACGTCACCGCCGAGGGCGCCGCGCTCGCCGATGACGTCCGCACCCGTACGAACGCGCTCGGCTCGATCGACCGGGCGTCGATGTTCGCGCACGTCTACTCCGAGCCGCATCCGCTCGTGGCCGAGCAGGCGGCGTGGCTGCAGTCGTACGAGGCGTCCTACGAGGAGGGAACGGCGTGACCGACACCACCACGGCGGCCTCGGCCGCCCCGGCATCCGGGGCTCCGGCATCCGCTGCTCCGACGACGATGCCGATGAGCCGCGCGCTGAACGCGGGCCTTCGCGCCGCGATGACCGACAGCGACCGCGTGCTGCTCATGGGCGAGGACATCGGGCGCCTCGGCGGCGTCTTCCGCGTCACCGAGGGTCTCATCGCCGACTTCGGCGATCGCCGCGTGCTCGACACCCCGCTCGCGGAGTCGGGCATCGTCGGCACCGCGATCGGCCTGGCGATGGCGGGATTCCGCCCGGTGATCGAGATCCAGTTCGACGGGTTCGTCTTCCCCGCCTTCGACCAGATCACCACGCAGCTCGCGAAGCTCACCAACCGTCACGAGGGTGCGCTCTCGCTCCCGATCGTCATCCGCATCCCCTACGGCGGGCACATCGGTGCGGTCGAGCACCACCAGGAGAGCCCGGAGGCGTACTTCACGCACACGCCGGGCCTGCGCGTGGTGAGCCCGTCGACGCCGAACGACGCGTACTGGATGATCCAGGACGCCATCGCGTCGGATGACCCGGTGATCTTCCTCGAGCCCAAGGCGAAGTACTGGATGAAGGGCGAGGTCGACACGACCGCCCGCGCGGCTGAGCTGCACGCCTCGCGCGTCGTCCGCCGCGGCACCGACGTCACCCTCGTCGGGCACGGCGCGATGGTCACGACCCTCCTCCAGGCGGCGGCGCTCGCCGAGTCCGAGGGCACGAGCTGCGAGGTCGTCGACCTCCGCTCGCTCTCGCCGGTGGACTACGGACCGCTGCTCGACTCGATCCGCAAGACCGGGCGCATGGTCTACGCGCAGGAGGCGCCGGGGTTCACCTCGCTCGGGAGCGAGGTGGCGGCGACCGTCATGGAGCGCGCCTTCTACGCGCTCGAGGCGCCGGTGATCCGCGTCTCCGGTTTCGACGTGCCCTTCCCGCCCGCGAAGCTCGAGGGCGCGTACCTCCCCGATGCCGACCGCATCCTCGAGGCCGTCGACCGTTCCCTCGCCTACTGACACCGAGCCAGGAGCACGTATGAGCACGCAGACCTTCGTCCTCCCCGATGTGGGGGAGGGACTGACCGAAGCCGAGATCGTCTCGTGGCGGGTCGGCCCGGGTGACACCGTCGCGGTCAACGACGTCCTGGTCGAGATCGAGACGGCGAAGTCGCTCGTCGAGCTCCCCTCGCCCTTCGCCGGCACCGTCGGCGAGCTCCTCGTCGCCGAGGGTGACACGGTCGACGTCGGTGCGCCGATCATCACGGTGACCGCCGCAGCGGATGCCGCATCCCCCGCGGCGCCGGCGACGGTCGGCCGGAGCGAGCACGGCGCGCCCGCGGACGCCCCTTCCGAGGGTGACGGCGCGGTGCTCGTCGGCTACGGCACGGGCGGACAGGTGCAGTCCCGGCGGAAGAAGCCCGCGCCGAGCGCGCAGGAGCGCGTCGCGTCGTCGGTCGGCGTGATCGCGAAGCCTCCGATCCGCAAGCTCGCCCGCGATCTCGGCGTCGACCTCGGTGCGGTGGCGGCCTCCGGTCCCGCCGGCGAGGTCACCCGCGAGGACGTCGTGAAGCACGCCTCGCAGGCGAGCGTCTTCCGCAACATCGAGACGCCCGCGTGGGGCGATGTGCGCGAGGAGTCGATCCCGGCGCGCACCGCCCCGGCATCCGTTCCCGCTCCGGTCGCCGCTCCCGCCCCTGCGGGCGACCGTGAGGAGACGATCGCGGTCAAGGGCGTGCGCAAGGCCACGTCGTCGGCGATGGTGCAGTCGGCGTACTCGGCGCCGCACGTGTCGGTGTGGACCGACGTCGACGCCACGCGCACGATGGAACTCGTCAAGCGCCTGAAGGCCTCGCCCGACTTCGCCGACATCAAGGTCTCGCCGCTGCTGATCATGGCGCGCGCCGTCATCTGGGCCGTGCAGCGGACTCCGATGGTCAACGCCGCGTGGGTCGACGGTGAGAACGGGGCCGAGATCCGCGTCCGTCGCTTCGTGAACCTCGGCATCGCCGCGGCGACGCCGCGCGGCCTCCTCGTGCCGAACGTCAAGGACGCGCAGGACCTGTCGCTGCGCGAACTGGCGCGGGCGCTGGAGAAGCTCACGCTGACCGCGCGCGAGGGCAAGACCTCGCCGGCCGATCAGCAGAACGGCACGATCACGATCACGAACATCGGGGTCTTCGGGATGGATGCCGGCACCCCGATCATCAACCCCGGCGAGTCCGGCATCGTCGCGCTCGGCACGATCCGCCAGAAGCCGTGGGTCGTCGACGGCGAGGTGCGCCCCCGCTGGGTCACCACCGTCGCCGGCTCCTTCGACCACCGCGTCATCGACGGCGACGGCATGTCCCGCTTCATCGCCGACGTCGCCTCGATCCTCGAGGAGCCCGCCCTCCTCCTCGACTGAGGCTTGGCGCGTGCTCGGGTGGCAGGTGTCGCCGCCTCGGGGTGCGGGAGGGGGCGCAAAGTGACACCTGGCACTTACTTCGACGGAGAGTTCAGCACGCTCCTCGCGATCACGCGCTGGAGTCGATCCGGGCGAGGCGTCGATCTCCCCGCCCTGGTGTGCTCGCCCCGTCAGGGAGAGCGCCACGAAGACGAGGGCCGGCAAATGGTGATTGGCCGAGCTCGCTGGCACGGTCGTCGAAAGACTGGAGGCGTACGGGCCCGATGAGCGAGAGTTTCACCTGGGGAGAAGCGCTGTACGTGCTGCTGATGATCCCCCTCGGCCTCCTCATGATCGTCTGGCACCGGGCGTTCGGATCGTGGATGAGCGACGCGTCGCCGCTGGTGCTGGGTGCCCTCGGGCGGCCCTTCACCGGCGAGCGGCGGTGGGCGCTGAGCGTGCTGTTGGTCGCGCCGTTGCCGATCGTGTTCGCAGCGATCCTCTTGGGTCGGGAGCTGTCTCAGCAGCCCGGTCTTGGCGCCGTCGTCGGAGAGCGGCTGGCCGCTGCGCCGGTGGCGGCGATCGCGTCGGTGGTGGTCTACCTGGTCGGCATCGTCGGAATCTTCGCCAGCCGGGCCGTGACGCGTCGTCTGCAGGCGGAGTGGGACTGGCGGCGGGGCAATCGCACCACGGTCGCCGTGGTGGGCGTCGTGCTCGTCCTCGGCGCACTCGGCCTGGCGTCCGTCGTCGGAAGCGCGCTGATCCCGGCGTGACACGTGCTCGGGTGGCAGGTGTGGCCGCCTCGGTGCGCGGGAGGGGGCGCAAAGCGCCACCTGAACGCTGCCATGCGAAGGAGAGGGCCTCAGCCTCGGACCGCCGCGCGCAGGTCGCGCTGCGCGGCGGCGAGGACTTCGGCCCGTCGGGCGCGGTAGACCTCGAGGGATCGCGGAGCGGGCCAGTCATCGGTCAGGTAGTGGGGAGGCAGCCGCGGGTCGATGCGGAGAAGTCCCGTCCAGTCGGCACCGAGGACGGCGAGCTTGGGAACCGGGTCGAGCGCGGCGACCGCCCGCCCAGGATCGGACCACTCCGCGGCGAACTCCTCGTGCGCGCGACGCAGCCCCGCCAGATCCCAGATGGTGTCGACCGCGCGGCCCACGGGGAACGCCGGCAGCTCCTCCGCGTGGAAGGCGACCACCTCGTCGGGGGCGAGCTCCTCGCGGTGGGGGGCGAGCATCTCTTGCACATCGACCACCCCCGGGGCGATCCAGAGGCCGTCCCGCAGGGCGGCGAATCCTTCCCACCCCAGCGCGAGTCGCACCTGCTTGCGAGCGCCGCGGTACGCCTCGGGGGCGATGAAGGCGACGAGAGTCCATCCGCTCCCCGCGGGGGAGAACGGCTGCGGGGCCGCTACCCGGACGGCGGCTTCCTCCATCACCCCCCGGCCGTATGTCGTGAGCCCGTACAGGATGCTCCGTCCCCTTCTCGCTCGGGAGAGATAGCCGGTCATGACGAGTCGATCGAGAGAGGCCCGTGCCGTCGGCCCGGCCACACCGGCACCCGCGAGGAAGTCGAGGTAGACCCCCGCGGGCACGGGCTCGTCGATCCCGGCGAGCATCAGTTCGCCCAGCAGGGTGTAGAGGAGGCGTTTGGGCCTACGGGCGATGCCCTCGTCGCCGAAGAGGGGACGGGAGTCGGTCACGCCTCCATCCTCGACGCGGGGCCTCTCCGCTCGCAGCATCGACATGCCTATGAGACGGCCCCGACCAGTGCCCGCTCCCGCGCCGCCCACGTCGACGCCTGCTCGGTGAAGTCGCGCACGAAGCGCTGCGCCTCCTTCGCGTGTCGACTGAGGGTGATGAAGTTGTGCGTCATCCCCTCGTACAGAACGAACGCGAGGGGCACTCCGGCGGCGGCGAGATGTCCTGCGTAGGCGACGGATTCGTCGCGCAAAGGGTCGCACTGTCCGGCGGCGAGGAAGGTCGGCGGCAGAACCGAGTAGTCATCGATCCTCCGCAGTGCGCTCGCGGCGATCTTCGCCTCCTGGGAGGGGAAGTAGGACTGCATGAAGTGGGTCATCGCGTCGATGCTCAGCATCGGGCTGTCGCCGTAGAGAGCATGCGAACCGGTGATCTCGTCGTCCAAGGCGAGGAAGTCGAGCACCGGGTTGATGACCGCCTGCCAGGACACGGATGGGCCGTCGTTCGTGGCCGCCCAGTGCGTCAGCAACGCCGTGAGGTTGCCGCCGGCCGAGTCGCCACCGATCGCGAGCGGGCCGTCGCCCCCGAGGTCGGAACGGTGCTCGGCCGCCCATATCAGGGCATCGATGCACTGCTCGAACGCGACGGGGTAGACGTACTCGGGAGCGAGATAGTAATCGACGGAGAGGATCGCGATCCCGGCACCGACGCACACCGTCTGCAGGACCAGGTCGACGCTGTCGAGGTCGCCGACGACGAAGCCGCCGCCGTGCATGTAGAGGAGGAGTCCGGCGGGGGTGCCCTCGGGCAGGTACAGCCGCGCTCCCATGTCTCCGTGGCGGGTGGGGACGGTGAGGCTCTGCGTCCGCGCGGCGCGGTCGGGCCGTCCCTGCGTGGCGAGGAGCGCCGCGTAACGCCGCCGCGCTTCGGGGACGTCGGGGGATCCGTCCTCCATGGTCGAACGGAATGTCTCGACGTAGGCGCGGATGTCGTCGGCAATGGGGCGTGCCTGGGTCTCAGTCATCGGTCTGGGTCTCCTCGTGACGAGCGGCGTCGACGACTTCGTAGACGCTGATGGTGGTGGCTCCCGGCTGCACTTCGGCCCAGCCGACGAAGACGGCTCGATGAAGCCAGTCGAGCGATGGATCCGCTGTGCGGAAGATCGGGCGCGTGGCGAAGTAGGTGAGTTCCGTCCCGTCACCGGTGCGATGGCCGACGCCGGTGTTCAGGATCTCGACGACCGACCCCGCGGTCGTGCGCATCAGATATCGGGCTTCGACGTGGACGAGGTCGTCGTCGGCGAGGCGGGCCCAGTCGCCCCCGGCGGGGAGCACATCGCCGGAGATGTCGCCGGTGACGGAACCGCCGACGATGGGGACCAGGATGAGGTTCTCGCTATTGACGCGACCGATCTCGATCCAGGGGTCGACCTCGGCGGTGATGCGGAATCGGAACCGGAGGGCGGGATTCGTGGGCGACATGAGGCTCTCTTTCGTGGGGACGTCGGTGGGGAGGGGCGGGGTCATTGCGATCGCCGCCACAGCACGCTCAGACGCGCGAAACCGACCGCGACCAGGAGCGCGCCGCCGTTGAACACCGCTCCCACCCATGCCGGGGCGCCGACAAGCGTGAGGCCGCTGATGCTGACGGAGACGAACAGCAGGCCGATGACGGTCCCCAGCACGGAGGGGCGACCCACGTCGATCACGATGGTGCTGAGCAGGACGGCGGTGAGGGCCGGGAACAGCATGGACATGCCGTTGTCCGATGTCGCGGCGCCCTGACGGGCCAGCAGCAGGACGCCGGCCACGCCCGCGACGGAGCCGGAGACGACGAAGGCGAGCAGACGCACGCGCGTGACGCGCGTTCCGGTCAGCTCGGCCGCCGCGGCGTTCGAACCGATCGCGAACAGCCGTCGTCCGAACGGCGTCTGCGACATCAGATACCAGACCGCGACAGCCATGACCGCCGCCGCGACGCTGATGAAGGGCACTCCCCACAGCGACTTCGATCCGAGATCGATCAGGTCCTGGGGGATCCCCGAGGTGATCTGCAGACCGCCGGTGTACGCGAAGATCGCCCCGCCCAGGAGCGTCGCGACGCCCAGAGTGGCGATGAAGGCATTCATCTTGAGGATCGCCACCAGCACGCCGATGAAGACGCCGATCGCGGCGCCGAAGAGGATCCCGGCGCCGATGGCGACGGGAAGCGGTGCCTGGACATTCGACAGCAGGGCCGCGGTCACCACCGAGCTGGCTGCCGTCACCGCTCCGACGGAGAAGTCGAAGTACCCGGCGGCCAATGGCAGCAGCAGTGCGAGCGCCACCACCAGACCCACCGATTGGTTGGCGACGAGCGCCTGGATGTTCGCGCCGCTGCGGAACGCGGCCCCGGACTCCGGAAGGATGCTGAAGACCACCACGAGCATGACGAGGAGGATCAGCAGTCCGAAGCGCTCGATCACGGAGGATGCGGTGTGGCCCGGTCGATGTTCACGGCCGTCTCGGGGAGGTGGGATGCGGGTATCGGGGGGTGCTGTGGTCGTCATGAGGGTTCCTCATCGTCGAATTGGGACAGGTAGGCGATCCGCTCCTCGGTCAGGGCGGCACCCGAGAGCTCGTCGGTGATCCGGCCGTCGCGCAGCACGACGACGCGGTCGCACAGCGTGACCAGCTCCGCGCCGTCGGAGCTGACCACCAGGGCGGCGTTGCCGCCCGCGGCGTGATCGCGGATGAGGCGGTGGATCTCGGCGCGCGCCACGGCATCCACACCCTGGCTCGGTTCGTCCAGCAGCAGGATCCGCGGTGCCCGGTGCAGCCAGCGCGCCATCACGGCCTTCTGTTGATTCCCCCCGGAGAGAAGACGGAGGGGAGTGTCGATGCCTCGTGTCTTCACACGGAACCGGGCGGCCAGGTCGGCGGCATCGCGGCGCTGACCGGCGCGGTCCATCCGGCCGCGGCGCCAATAGGCGGGCAGGCTGGCCGCGGTCATGTTCTCCCAGACAGCCGCGTCGAGGAAGGCGCCATCGCGTTTGCGATCCTCCGGGACGAAGGCGATGCCATGGCGCATGGCATCGGCGGGGTGGGTGATCTGCGTGGTGCGTCCCTCGACGCGGATCTCCCCGGCAGCCCGGGTCGCGTGGCCGAAGACAGCACGCAGCAGCGACGACCGGCCTGACCCCGTCAGCCCCGCGACACCGACCACTTCTCCTTCCCGCACCGAGATGCCCACCCCCTCCAGTGGTCCGACGGAGAGCCCGGTCACGCCGAGGATCTCCTCACCCGTGGCGGCCGGCGCGCTGCGGCTGCCCTCCTCCCCGGTGTCCGCATCGCCGGCCATGAGCGTGACGATCCGGCGCTCGTCCAGTTCCTCGGCGGGGGTGTCTGCGACCACCCGACCGTCTCGGAGGACGGTGATGTGGTCGGCGAGCGCGAGCACCTCGGGGAGGCGGTGGCTGACGTAGACGATGCTCTGACCCCGCTCCCGGCATCGCCGCAGGTGTTCGAGCAGCAGCTCGACCTCGCTGTGCGGGAGGCTCGCCGTCGGTTCGTCGAGGACGATCGTGAGGGCGGAGTCGGTGCCGGCCGTGCCGAGGGAGCGGGCGATGGCGACCATGGTCCGCTCGCTCGCGCTCAGTCTCGACACGGGGAGAGACGGGTCCACGTCGACCTCGAGCGCGTCGAGCGCTTCGGCTGTCTGTTGCCGCAGCGCACGCCAGGAGATCCCGCGCAGGGCGGTCGGGGGGAAGCCGTTGACCAACCCGAAGTTCTCGGCGACCGTGAGGTCGTCGGCCAAGGCGAGGTCCTGGTGCACGAAGCGCAGGCCGGAGCGATACGCCTTTCCCGCGCTCCATTCCTCGGTGGCGTGGGATTCGCCGTCGATCTCGATGACACCCCCGGTGTCCGCCGCATAGACCCCCGCGAGGATCTTCAGCGTCGTCGACTTACCCGAGCCGTTTCCGCCGAGGAGGGCGTGGATGCTCCCTCGGCGGACCGACACCGACAGGTCGTGGAGCACGCGGACGCCGTCGAACGATTTGCCGATGCCGCGCAGCCGCACGGCGGCGGTCGGGTCGACCGCGGGGAGCGGAGCCATGTGGTGCGGACCCGGGAGTGTCATCGGTTCACTTCCAGATCGAGGTGTACGCGCTGACGTAGTCGATCGGGCCGTCGAACTCCTCGCCGGCCGGCGGCAGGTTGTTGTCGGCATCGACCAGCTGCCACCCCATGCCCTCGACAGCAGGCTCCTCGCCCGCGAAGTAGCGGTTCAGCTCGTCCATGGCGGCGTAGGACATGTGGCCCAGGGAGTTCCCGATGCACATCTGCTGGCCGCCGCCCGCGCGGATGTAGTCGAGGTTGGCGTCCCCGCACTCACCACCGGCGACGACCAGGTCTCGCCCGGCCGCCACGAGGGCCGGCTGGATCCCGGCGGTGAACATGAAGTCCACATCGACCGATACGGCATCGGCGTCCGATGCCTGCAGCAGAGCCGTCTCGAACTTCTGACGGATGTTCGGGACGTCGGCGGGGGTGAGGGCGAGGGTGGAGACGATCTCGCATCCCGAGCAGGTGGCGAGCTGCTCCTCGAACCCCTTCGCCAGGTAGGCCCCGAAGGCGACCCCGTCGAACTTCACCTGGAGGACCTTCGCCTCGCCGCCGGTCTGCGCGATGATCCAGTCGGCGCGCAGACGGCCCATGCTCTCGAAGAACGTCTGCGGATCCGCGACATCGTCGAGGTAGCCGATCGTCACGTCGAACAGCGGCTCGGACCCTCCCTGCGTGGGATCGTCGCAATCGAACGACGTCAGCGAGACGATGGCGACGCCGGCGTCCCGCGCCTCCTGCAGCGGCGCCTTGACCGGGGCGCAGTCGATGGACATCAGCACGATCGCATCGGCGCCGGCGGCGACAGCCTGGCGGACGCAGGCAGCCCACCCTCCGCCGACATTGTTCTGACCGTCGCAGATGTCGGACGACCATCCCAGCGCCGTGGCGGCCTCCTCAGCGCGCTCCGCGAGACGGGCCAGACCCTGGATCTGCTGGAAGGCGGACAGGATCCAGACGCTCTTGTCCGCGGCGGGCGCCGGACCGGAGTCGGGAGGAGCCGTGGAAGTGCCTTCGTAGCCGGCGGCGACGGCATCGGCCACGGCGGCCGGAACACCACCGGCCGTGGCCGCGTCCGTCTCGGCCGGCCCGGTGGTATCGGCGCATCCGGTCAGCACGAGCGCCGCGACGGCGGCTCCGCCGACCATCACCCCCCACTGTCGACGGAAGCGGGCGATGAGGGGACGGCGAAAGGGGGGCTGCGGGTTCATGGAAACTCCTGAGGAGGCATCGCGACGAAGACGGCACGCCGAGGGTGAGCGCGTGGATGCGGATGATCCGGGCGCGGTTCGCGCAGGATCACCGGGTGCCGTCTCGCACGTCTGTGTGGCGGTCGGCGTTGCGGAAAGCCTGGCGGACGCCCTGCGCATTGTCAATGCTTTCGGGTTAAGTGATCCGGATTATTTGAATCCGGTGCGCGCTAACACGAAGTCATGAGTGCGCCCGCACCCTCACCGGCCGAGTTGATAACGATTATCAGGCTGATTATCATCGAGGAATGACTACCCGACGTCTCCTCGTTCCCGCCGCGCTCGGCGCCGTGTCCGTCCTCGCGCTCGCGGGCTGCGCCTCCGGTGCGACCCCCGCCGCGTCTCCTGCGGCCGAGTCCACGGTCGCCGACCCGATCATCGTCGTCACCTCGACGAACGTGTACGGGCAGATCGCACAGGAGATCGGCGGCGAGTTCGTCGAAGTCACCTCGATCGTGACCTCCGGCACGCAGGACCCGCACTCGTACGAAGCCTCCGCGCAGGACCAGCTGACCGTGGCGGATGCCGACATCGTCGTCGAGAACGGCGGCGGGTACGACGCGTTCATCGACGGTCTGCTCGATGCGAGCGGCTCGGACGCGCATGTCATCACGGTCGCGGAGTTCTCGCACGACTGGCCGGGCGAGGACGGCGCCGCCCACGACCACGCCGAGGAAGAAGTGGCGGCCGACGACGCGGCTGAGGCCGACGACCACGACCACGCGCACGACGACCACGCCCACGAGGGCGAGGAGCACGCCGAGGGCGACGACCACGCCGGCCACGACCACATCGAGGGCTTCAACGAGCACGTCTGGTACGACCCTCACACGATCGAGCACTTCGCCGAGGCGCTCGCGGAGGAGTTCGCCGAGCAGCGCCCGGAGGACGCCGAGGCGTTCGAGGCCAACGCCGCAACCTTCATCGACGGCATCGCCGACCTCGAGGCGTCCCTCGCCGAGATCGACGCCGCCCACGCGGGCGAGGCCGTGTTCGTCACCGAGCCCGTCCCGGTCTACCTCGCCGTCGCCGCGGGCCTGGAGAACGTGACCCCCGACGCCTTCAGCGAGGCCGTCGAAGAGGGCCAGGACGTTCCGCCCGCCACCCTGCTCGAGGCGATGAACCTCCTCGCCGACGGCGACGTGCGCGTCGTCATCGCGAACGCGCAGACCGGCGGTGCCGAGACCACGCAGATCATCACGGATGCCGAGACCCGCGGCATCCCGGTGATCGAGTTCACCGAAACGCTCCCTGAGGGCCAGACTTACCTCTCGTGGATGCAGGAGAACATCACGGCGCTCTCGGACGCTCTGGCGGAGTGAGCACCGGGCACGAACAGGCCTCGGGCCCCGCGCTGCGCATTCGCGGCGCGGGGCTGCGGCGTTCCGAGCGCGAGCTGTGGGGCGGACTCGACCTCGACGTCCAGCCCGGCGAGTTCATCGCCGTCCTCGGCCCCAGCGGGTCCGGGAAGACCACGCTGCTGCGTGCGATCCTCGGCCTCGAGCAGCTGAGCACCGGCACGATCGAGGTGCTCGGGAGCCCCGTCCGCCGCGGCGGCAATCGACGCATCGGGTACATCCCGCAGTCACGGCCCCTCCCGCCCGAGACCTCCCTCCGCGGCCGCGACCTCGTCACCCTCGGCGTCAGCGGGCACCGGTTCGGCCCGCCCATCCCGCGTCGCGCGGATCGCGAGAAAGTCGACGCCCTCCTCGCCGAGGTCGGGGCGACCGCGTTCGCCGACCGCCCCGTGGGCCTCCTTTCCGGCGGCGAGCAGCAGCGCCTCCGCGTCGGACAGGCGCTCGCCGACGACCCCGGTCTCCTCCTCTGCGACGAGCCGCTCACGAGCCTCGACCTCGCCAACCAGCAGGCGGTCGTCGCCCTCATCGACCGCCAGCGGCAGGAGCGGAACGCCGCGGTCCTCCTGGTCACCCACGACATCAACCCGGTGCTCGACCGCGTCGACCGCATCCTCTACATCGTGGGCGGACGCTTCACCCTCGGCGCCCCCGAGGAGGTCCTGCGCTCGGAGGTCCTCACCGACCTCTATGGCGCCCCGGTCTTCGTCCTCCAGGCCGGCGACCGGCTCGTGGTCGTCGGAGCGCCGGATGCCGAGGAGAGCCACCACCACCACGACGAGGACCACCGATGAACTGGGACGAGATCTCCGAAGCCCTCTTCGGCGGGGTCGAGGTGTACGGGCAGATCCTCGCGCTGGTGACGAATTCGGTGTGGGCGGGCGCGATCCTCGGCCTCGTCGGCGGCCTCATCGGGGTCTTCGTGATGCAGCGCGACATGGCCTTCGCCGTCCACGGCATCAGCGAGCTGTCGTTCGCCGGAGCCGCGGCCTTCCTCCTCATCGGATGGGATGTCGTCACCGGATCGATCGTCGGATCCCTCATCGCCGCCGCCCTCATCGGGTGGCTCGGCGCTCGCGCGCGGGAGCGCAACTCGATCATCGGCGTGCTCATGCCCTTCGGGCTGGGGCTCGGCATCTTGTTCCTCGCGCTGTATCAGGGGCGCTCGGCGAACCGCTTCAGCCTCCTCACCGGACAGATCGTGTCGGTGCCGTCGAGCCAGCTCGGCATGCTCATCGTCATCAGCGCGCTCGTCCTCGTCGCGCTCCTCATGATCTGGCGCCCCCTGCGCTTCGACTCGCTCGACCCGCAGTCGGCCGCCGCGCGCGGGGTGCCGAGCACCGTCGTCTCGCTCGGGTTCATGCTGCTGCTGGGACTCATCGTCGCCGTCGCGGTCCACATCATCGGGGCGCTGCTGGTGATGGCGCTCCTGGTGACGCCGGCCGCCGCCGCGATGCGGATCGCCACGGGACCCATCACGGTCCCCGTGCTCGCGGCGGTGTTCGGGTTCGTCTCGGCGGTGGGCGGCATCCTGCTGGCGATCGCCGGAACACTTCCGGTGAGTCCGTACATCACGACGATCTCGTTCCTCATCTACCTCGTCTGCCGCATCGCCGGCGGACGCCGCGGGCGGGTGACCCGTCGACGCGAGTCGGCGCGCACCGCGGTCTCGGCCGCGTGAGCCGTTCCCAGGCGGCTCGGAACCCTCGACGGTAGACTCCCCGCCATGGCTCAGCGCAACACCTGGCAGCGCGAGCGCGTCCGCGAGGCGCTCGCCGACGCCCCCGGCTTCGTCAGCGCGCAAGCGCTGCACGCGCTCCTGCGCGACGAGAACACCGGCATCGGTCTGGCCACGGTCTACCGTGCCCTCGCCGGCCTCGCCGCCCAGGGTGATGCCGATTCGCTCCAGAGCCCCGACGGCGAGGCGCTCTATCGCGCCTGCACCACCACCGGGCATCACCACCACCTGATCTGCCGCTCGTGTGGACGCACGGTCGAGATCGAAGCGACCGATGTCGAGCAGTGGGCGCACGACACCGCCGAGAAGCACGGATTCACCCGCGCCGAGCATGTCGTCGACATCTTCGGCGTGTGCGCGGTGTGCACGGCCGCCGCCGAGAACGAGCGTGCCGGCGACTGAGCGGGCCCGCACGGCGCCGCCCGCGCGCCCGACGAAGACCCTCGTCGCGCTCGGGATCGGCGCCGTCGTCGTCGCCGCGCTCTTCGCGATCGACCTGTTCGCGCCCGCGCTCTTCTCCGCCTCCCTGCCGACCCGCGCCGAAGACGGGCTGACCCTCGCCCTCAGCGTCCTCATCGAGTCGCTGCCGTTCGTCGCGCTCGGCGTGGTGCTCTCGATCGCCGTCCAGGTGTGGGTGCCGCCGGGAGTGATCGAGCGGTGGATGCCGCGCCGGGCGTGGGCACGCCGGGCGGTGCTGTCGCTCCTCGGCATGGTCGTTCCGGTCTGCGAGTGCGGCAACGTCCCGTTCGCCCGCGGGCTCCTCATGCGCGGGTTCAGCGTGTCCGAGACGATGACCTTCCTCATCGCCGCGCCGATCGTGAACCCCATCGTCATCATCACCACGCACCAGGCGTTCGGCTTCGACGACGGCATCCTGATCGTCCGTCTGGTCGGCGGCTACCTCATCGCCAACCTCATCGGCTGGCTGTACTCGCGTCACCCGGATCCGGATGCCGTGCTCACCGACCGCTTCCGGGCGACGTGCGAGCTCGCGGCCCACGACACCAGCGGTCGCGCGCAGCGGAGCCTCGCCCAGTTCATCGTCGAGCTCCGCGCCGTGATGCCGGCCCTCATCATCGGCTCCGCGCTCGCCGGCGCGATCCAGGTGCTCGTGCCGCGGGAGGCGCTGCTGGCGATCGGGTCGAACCCGGCGCTGTCGATCGCGGCGATGATCGCGCTGGCGATGGTCGTGTCGATCTGCTCGAACGTCGACTCGTTCTTCGCGCTGTCGTTCGCCTCGACCTTCACGCCCGGGTCGATCGTCGCCTTCCTGCTGGTCGGCCCCATCGTCGACGTGAAGATGCTGGCGCTGCTGCGCACGACCTTCACCACCCGCACGCTCGCCGTCATCACGGTCGTCGTCGTCCTCGCCGCCTTCGCCATCGGGACGGGGGTGAACCTCGTTGCCTGATCTCGTCCGACGCCAGTCGCTCCTGACCCGCTGGCTCGGGGTCGGCCTCGCCGCGATCCTCTCCGTCGTCACGCTGTCGCTCGTCATCACCGGACGCATCTCGCTGTACATCAACCCCGACTCGGCGTGGTTCGCCGCGGGGATGTCGGTGGTGATCCTGATCGGTGCGATCGGCACCTTCGCCCTGCCCCTCGGCGCCGAGGCCGATCACGGTCACGACCACGGCGACGCGGCGGAGCCGGTCCCGCACGGCCTCGACCACGGACACGATCACGAGCCGTCCGCGGCCGCCCCGCTCACGACGGTGGGCGCGGTGGGGACCGCGGTCGGCGGAGTCGCGGCATCCGGCGTCGTCGTCCTGAGCCTCGTCCTCGCACCCGCCACGCTGTCGGCGGAGCTGGCGATGGCGCGCGACACCGGCGCCGCCCCCCTCTTCGCCGGATCGGATGCCGTCACCCTCGCCACGACCGGCGACACCGCCTCGTTCGGCGTGGGCGAGTGGGCGGCGGTGTTCGCGACCTCGACGAACCCCGACGCGTTCGCCGGCGACGAGGTGGAGCTGGTGGGCTTCGCGACGCCGAGCGAGTCGGGGGAGTTCTCCCTCACCCGGCTGGTCATCACGCACTGCGTCATCGACGCGCAACCCGCGAGCATCCCCGTCGTCGAGGTCGACACCCCCGAGACGGGGCAGTGGGTGAGCATCACCGGCACCGTCCGCTCGACCTCCGACGGGCGCCTCGAGATCGCGGCGGCCTCGGTCGAGGAGATCCCCGAGCCCGCGGACCCGTATGAGTACTGAGCCCGTCTCCCGCCGCGCCCGTGCGCACCGGCGGCGGTCGCGGTCCTTCGTCGCCGGAATCCTCGCCGTCGTCGGCGTCCTCGCGGTGTTCGGCGTGGTCGGCGCGGCCGTCACCGTCATCCAGGGGCCGCGGGTGACGTCGGTCCAGGTCGATCCGGAGGCGGCGACGACCACCTCGGGCTCGCGCATGATCGTCACGACCACGCAGTCGCTCGCCGACGTCGACCCGTCGCAGGTCACCATCACCCCCGCGACCCCGTTCGCCGTCGACACGTCGGGGCGGAGCGTCGGGGTCCGCTTCACGCTGCCCCTCTACGACGACACCGAGTACACCGTCACGATCGACGACGTCGAGGGCATCGGGGGAGGGCCGACCGCGAGCGTCACCGAGACGTTCCGCACGCCGCCGCTGCAGACCTACCTCCTGCAGCGCGGCGACGACGAGGACGTCATCGCCCGCACCGACCTCGAGGGCACCGGATCGGCGGTGTTCCGGCATCCGCACATCGAGGACTTCCGTGCGACCACCACGCACCTGGTGATCTCGGTGCAGGGAGAGGACGGGACCTCCGAACTGCTCGTGACCGACCTCGACGGCGAGAACCTCCGCGAGATCGCGCTCCCCGATGTCGGCTACGTGTCGAACCTGCAGAGCGCCGACCGGGGCGATCTCATCGGCTTCACCTTCTCGGACCGCGATCTCGGCGCCGACGGCGGGCGCGAGAGCCGGCTGTACATCGCGTCCGCGCGCGGCACCGACCCCGGCGGCGCTCCCGTCGAGGTGACCGGCGCCGATCCGCGCGTGGCGGCGTGGCGGTTCGTGCCCGACACCGACAGCATCCTGATGATCTCGTTCGACGGGACGCTGCTCCTCACCGGTTCGGGAGGCGACGGCGCCACCGCTCTCGGCTCCGCCCTCGACATCGAGGGGATCGCGCGCGGCTCGTCCGTCGCGGTCGTCGAGCGGGTCGAGGGGCTCGTCGAGATCGACCTGACCGACGCGTCCGAGTCGCCGCTCGTCGACCCCGACCCCGATCTCGGCGGAGCCACCACGGTCACCCCCCTCCCGGACGGCTCGACCATCCGCACCGGCGCGGTGCTCGATGACGGCGCGCCGACGGGCCGGACGGCCGTCTCCCTCGTCGGGGTCGACGGCGCCGCCACCGAGCTGGCCGAGGTCGCCGCGACGGATGCCGTGCTGCAGACCTGCGTCTCGCCGAGCGCGCGATATCTCGCGGTGATGGTGGCCCCGGATGCCGTGGACAACCGCTACGACACCTACGGCCTCCCCCTCCCCGAGCGGGTGGAGACGCACGTCATCGAGATCGCCGACGGCGCGGAGGTCGTCGCGCTGATCGGATCGTCGGTCGCGTGGTGTCAGACCCCGCGGGCCTGAGGTTCCGGTGTGGCGGCTGCGACCTCACGGGGCAGGCCGCGCGACAGCATGAGGGCGACCACCGCGAGGGCGAACACGAGGAACAGCGCCTGCCGTAGCGAGGCGACCTGCGTCTCGGCGTAGGTCTGGGCGATCTGCGCGGCCTCGTCCGCCGTCGCCCCGCCCGCCTCCAGTGCCTGCTCGGCCTCAGCCTGCGACAGGATCGGCGTGCCCGTCTCGGTGGCCGCGACCACCTGCTGGCGGATGTCGGAGGGCAGGTCGCTGCTCTCGATCGCACTGGTGAAGCCCGAGGTGAGCAGCAGGATGAACACCGACCCGACCAGGGCCGTGCCGAACGAGGATCCGAGGTTCTGGAACGTTCCCTGCAGGCCCCCGACCTCGGACGTGTCGGCGGCGCTGACGGCGGACATGTTGACGTTTCCGAGCTGGGAGGCGAGGAGGCCGAAGCCGGCGCCGACGATGAACATGCCGATCGCGAAGATCACGCCGGCGAGGTCGGGCTGCACCGCGGCGAACACCAGGAGCACGCCGAAAGCGAGGACCCCCTGGCCCCATCGCGCGATCTGGCGCGGCGATCGCACCGTCGACAGGCGCGAGCCGACGACCGAGAAGAGGATGAGGCCGAGCGAGAGCGGAAGGATCCGCAGGCCGGTCTGCAGGGCGTCGTAGCCCTGGATCGTCTGCAGGTAGACGGGGACGACGAAGAAGAGCGCGGCGATCGCGAAGTACTGCGACAGGAACATCGCCAGACCGCTGCGGAGCGCGGGGATGCCGAGGAGTCCGACCTTGAGCAGAGGGCTGCCGCCCGTCCGCTCGAGGTGGCGCTGGCGGCGGACGAACAGCCACAGCACCACGATCGCGAGGAGGATCAGGTATGCCACGGGCGAGACGCCGAACGGAGCGATCGTGACGTCGCCGACGACGGGCGGATCCAGCGGCACGATCCAGCCCCAGCTCTTGCTCTGGAGGACGGCGAACACCAGCATCGCCATCCCGCCCGCCGACAGGATGACGCTGCCGAGGTCGATGCGGGCGGGGTTCTCGCTTGCGGCATCCTTGATCCGTCCGGAGAGCAGCAGCACCAGGATCATGACGATCGTCTCGGCGGCGAAGACGAATCGCCACGACGCGTATGTGGTGACGAGCCCGCCGATGAGCGGACCCGCGGCGGCGGCGATGCCGGTGGCGGCGCCGAGGGCCGAGAAGGCGACGACGCGCTCGCGGCCGGAGTAGTTGACGGCGGCGAGGGCGGCGATCGCGGGGATCACGAGGACCGCGCCGAGTCCTTCGACGAGCGACCAGCCGAGCATCAGCACGGTCAGGTTGGGACTGAGCGCGGTCGTGAGGGACCCGAGGCCGTAGATGACGGCGCCGATGCGGAAGGCGCGGGCGCGTCCCCAGCGATCGCCGAGCTTGCCACCGGTGAGCATGAAGGCCGCCATCGTGAGCGCGTAGAAGGTGATCGCCGCCTGCATCCCGGTGATCGTGGTGCCGAGGTCGGACGCGACGGTCGAGATCGACACGTTCATGACCGTGCTGTCGAGGATCATCACGAACTGCGACACGCACAGGAGCAGGAGCACCGACCATCGACCCATGCGCGGGACGCTACGACCGCGGCGCGACGGGGGCATCCCCCGGGGTGGATGAGATCGGCGATGGCCACAGCGTCGTAGGTACCCGTCCGACTACTGGTCCCATGTTCTACATTTGTTGAACGCGCGCTATTCTGGGCGCATGGCCACCACAATCGGATTCCGACCGACCCCGGATGACGAGCGCATACTCCGCGAAGCAGCGCAGGCGGGTGAGAGCACAACCGACACCTTGCGGCGTGCCCTGAGGTTGCTCGATCACGAACGTTGGCTGGATCGGTTCCGCGCCGACGCCGAGGCACTGAAAGGCGAGGACCTCGACGCGGAGCCCGAAGCCTGGTGATACGGGGAGCCGTCTATCGCATCGATCTGGGCAGGCCTCGCGGCCATGAGCAGGGTGGCAAACGCTTGGGGCTGGTGGTCTCGCCGTCGCGTTCACCGCTGTCGGTCGCGACGGTCATCCCGGCTTCGACCTCCGCGGGGAGTTCGATCCACCGTCCAGAGCTCGAGATCGCCGGCCGACGCACCCGACTGCTGGTGGATCAGATCCGCTCGATCGATGTCGACTACGTTGTGGGCGATCCCGTCGACTATCTCACCCGCGATCAGCTCGCCGAGGTGGATCTGGCTGTGGCCCACTATCTCGGCACTCAGGATGCGGGCCCGCACCGCGCAACGTAGAGGCCACTCGCCGCATCCTGTGCGCACCTGCGCCTAGCCTGGGCGGATGGCTCCCGTCCGACCCGCGCGCGCCGACGATCTCGTCGCGCTGCCGCTCGAGGTCGCGCCGCGTCTGTTGGGTGCGCACCTGACGACGGTGGTCGCGGGCGAGGCGGTGACGGTCCGGATCACCGAGGTCGAGGCCTATCACGGCCGCGGAACGGGTGACGTGCCCGATCCCGGCTCGCACGCGCGCATGGGACCGACGCCGCGCAACGCCACGATGTGGGGCCCGCCCGGTCATCTCTACGTCTACCTCAGCCACGGCATCCACTCGTGTGTGAACGTCGTCTGCGGGCCGGAGGGGGTTGCCGGAGGTGTGCTCCTCCGCGCGGGCGAGGTGATCGCCGGAACGGATGCCGCACGGACGCGTCGATCGGCCGCCCGCGCGACGCGCGACCTGGCCCGCGGCCCGGGCCGCTTCGGCTCGACCGTCGGTCTGCGTCACGCCCTGCACGACGGGATCGACGCGCTCGCGGGAACCGAGCGGAACGGGGCGACCGCGCGGCTGGAGCTCACCGAGGTGGCGCTCTATGGGGTGGCGTCGGGGCCGCGCGTGGGCGTCGCCGGCGTCGCGGGGACTGCGGCCTTCCCGTGGCGCTTCTGGATCCCCGGCGACGACACGGTCTCGCCCTTCCGCTGGGGCCGCGGCGCCCGCGAGGCGGAGATACATAGAAACGACATCGGTTGAGTGCATTCCGACCCAATGTCGTAGTTCTGTTCTAGTGTTCGGGTATGGATGGTTCAGGGTTCGAGGGCATCGCGGAAGCGTTGGCGGCGGTGGTCGCCGCGGGTGGCGACCGGCCGGTGACGGCGTTGTCACCGGGGGAACTGTTGGGGGTGCTGGAGGCTTTCGGGGCGTTGAAGCGTCACGTGGATGCCGGGTTGGCGCCGGTGGCGGCGGAGGTCGCCCGTCAGTCGCGGCGGGAGCTCGGGTCGGATTCTCTGGCCCGGAAGGCGGGGTTCTCCTCCGCCCCGGCGTTGGTGGCGACCACGGTGGGAACCACGGTGGGGGAGGCGGTGCGGTGGATCCAGGTCGGGGAAGCGACCGCACCCCGCATCGCGTTGACCGGGGAAGAGCTGCCCGCCCAGCATCCGCATGTGGCCCGCGCGGTCGCAGACGGTGTCCTCGGGATGACGGGCGCGGCAGCGATCACCGCCCTGCTGGACCGTGTGGCCGTGCGGGTGGATCCGGAACGGCTGGAGCGGGCGGAGGCGGAACTGGTGGGGTTGGTGCCGGGTCTTCGCCCGGATCAACTGTCGAAACTCCTCGCCCGCGCCGAAGCGCACCTGGACCCCGACGGCATCGCACCCCGCCACGAGGACTGCGTCGCGGACCGGTCGTTCACCCTCCAGGAACGGGACGGGATGCTGGTGTTGGCGGGGACGTTGGATGCCGAAACCGGAGCACCGGTGAAAGCGGCGATCGAAGCGATCGTGGGCGGGGTGCTGCGCCGCAACGAACACGCCGACACCGACACGCGGGAACGAGACCCGCGGTCGGTGAAACAGATCCAAGCGGACGCTCTCGCGGACCTGTGTCGCCACGCGATCGGATGCACGGAGGTTCCCACCGGTCCACAGGCCACCATCGTGGTGCGGGTGGACCTGGCCGACCTGGAAGCGGGCACCGGCGCGGCCACCATCGACGGACTCACGGCCCCGATCCCTGCCGGAGCCGTGCGGCGCCTCGCCGCCGACGCGCAGGTGATCCCCTGCGTCCTCGGTGGCGACAGCGACATCCTCGACTGGGGCCGCACCCGCCGCCTCTTCACGAGCGCGCAGAAACTCGCGCTCGTTGAACGCGACGGCGGGTGCGTGTCGTGCGGGGCACCGCCGGCGTGGTGTCACGTCCACCACGTGAACTGGTGGAAACGCGACAAGGGTTCCACCGACCTCGGCAATGGGGTGCTGCTGTGCACCGGATGCCACCACCGCCTCCACGCCGACGGGTGGGACATCCACATCGACGGCACCGGCACCCACGCCACCGTCTGGCTCATCCCCCCACCCTGGATCGACCCCCACCGCACCCCACGCCCCACCGGCACCCGCAGATACACCCTCACCGCCTGACGCGGATCGAGGCTCGCCGCGCGCGCGTGCTAGACTCCTCGTTTGTCTGCCCGCACTCCAGCGGGACAGTTCGCACCCTTCCTCGAATCCCCGTCGGAAACGGCGGTGTCTTGCGGGGTGCAGACAAGGGATCTTGGGTGGCACCGTCCGGTGTCACGGTACAGAAGGAGACATCACCATGGCAGCAGTGTGCCAGGTGACTGGAGCGGTTCCCGGCTTCGGTCACAACATCTCGCACTCGCACCGCCGGACGAAGCGCCGCTTCGACCCGAACGTGCAGAAGAAGACCTACTTCGTTCCCTCGCTTGGTCGCAAGATCACGCTGAACGTCTCGGCCAAGGGCATCAAGGTCATTGACGCCCGCGGCATCGAGTCGGTCGCGAAGGACCTGATCGCGAAGGGTGTGAAGCTCTGATGGCCAAGAAGGCACAGGACGTCCGTCCGATCATCAAGCTGCGTTCGACCGCCGGCACGGGGTACACCTACGTGACGCGCAAGAACCGCCGCAACAACCCCGACCGCATCGTGCTGAAGAAGTACGACCCGGTCATCCGCAAGCACGTCGAATTCCGAGAGGAGCGCTGATCACATGGCTAAGAAGAGCAAGATCGCGCGCAACCAGCAGCGCCAGGAGGTCGTCGACCGCTACGCCGCCAAGCGCGCCGAGCTGAAGAAGGCCCTCGTCGACCCCGCGTCGACCGACGAGCAGCGTGAAGCCGCTCGCCTGGGCCTGCAGAAGCTGCCCCGCAACGCCTCGCCGGTGCGTCTGCGCTCGCGCGACGTCATCGACGGCCGCCCCCGTGGCGTGCTGACGAAGTTCGGCATCTCCCGTGTGCGCTTCCGCGACATGGCCCACCGTGGAGAACTCCCCGGTGTGACCAAGTCGTCCTGGTAAGCACCAGACGCAACAGCGAAGGGCGGGCCTCCCGAGGGAGACCCGCCCTTCGTCGTTCCTACGACACGACTCCTTGCGTCACGACTCCGCGCGTCACGACTCCGTGCGTGCGCGACGGTGACGCGAGGCCGCAAGCGCGCTCACGACGACGCCGCCCATGAGGAGCACGCCGGCCGCGAGAGCGAACGGCGCCACCGAGCTTCCACCGGTCGTCGCCAGGTCACCACGACCAGGGCCTGCCGCCGGAGCGGGGGTCACCGTCTCGACGGGTTCCGTCGTCGGCTCGGCACCAGGACCGGTCGGCTCGGGCTCCGGCGACGGCACCGCCGGGTCGGTCGGCTCGGGGCTCACCGGCGGCTGCGCGTCGACGAGGTCCCACGCCAGCACGTGCGCGGCCCACCCGATCGCCGGGGCGAAAGCATCCACCGATTCCCGGTTGACGTTCTCGAGGGTGTCCGTCGGGCGGTGGTAGTTGCTGTCCAAGGGCTCCCCGGCGGTGCCTCCGAAGATCGCCGCCTCCTCCTCGGTCTTGATGGTGTCGGCGCCCGAGAAGAGTCCCCCCGCCGGGATGCCGGCCTCGATGAACGCCTGGTAGTCCGAGCGTCCCGAGAACTCGCTGTCCACCCACGGCTGCTCCGCGCCGTCGAAGTAGTCCGTGAAGATCGCCTCGAGCGCGATGGAGCCCTCGGGCACCGTCACGGGTGCCTCGAAGGTCGACTGGTCGGCGTCGTAGACACCGACGGTGTAGTTGTCCGAGCCGATCATGTCGTAGTTCAGGTACGCCGAGATGCGCTCGAGGGCTGCGGGATCGTTCTCGGCGAGGTCGGTGACGTAGTGCGTCGAGCCGAGCAGGCCGATCTCCTCCGCACCCCAGAAGGCGAGGCGGATCTGGCGGTCGTTCGGGAACTCGTACGCCGCCACCTGATCGGCGAGGGCGAGCAGCGCCGCCGATCCCGAAGCGTTGTCGTTGACCCCCGGGCCGGCGTCGACGCCGTCGAGGTGCGCGCCGATCACGACGACATCCTCCGGGTCGCCGGCGATGGACTCCGCGATCACGTTGAACGTGGGGACCTCCACGAACTCCTTCTCGATCACGACGTCCGCCGTCGGTGCGGGCTCCTCCGCGGTCTGGGCGGCCGCGATGAGATCGAACAGGACGGCTCCGTCCTCCGGCGTCAGTGACGCGGCGGGAGCCGAAGAGGGGTTCCGGTCGCCGACGGTGCCGTTCTCGACCAGCCCGGGGGCGTTGTTCGCGATGAGCACCGCGGCGGCGTCGACGGCGGTGGCGTTCGCGACCTTGTCGCCGAAGGCGCACACGCCGCGCTGAACCACGACCACCGATCCCGCCGAAATGTCGGCGAAGGATGCCGGGTCGCAGCCGAGCCGACCGCCCTCCTCCTCCGCGGGGGCGGCGAGCGGCGCACCGACGAGGGGCTCCGCGGTCCCCTCGGCGTTGATCATGTGCCCGCCGACGAGCGCGACGCCGCCGACGGTCACGCTGACGGGGCCCTCGATCACGTCGTCGACGGTGAAGACCTGGCGCTCGACCGTGAAAGCGCCGGTCGCCTCGAGCACCTGCTCGACGTAGGCGGCGGAGGCCTCGTAGCCGGGGCCGTTCCAGATGCGGTAGCCCTCCTCGGCGTAGGACTCGCTGATCTCGGCGAGCTCGGCGAGGTGGGTCATGACCTGCCCGCCCGTGAGGCCGAGGGTCGTGTGTTCGGTCGGACCCTCCGGGACGGCGGCCCACGCGGGCTGCGCCAGAGCGCCGCCGCCGAGGAGGCCGACGGCGGTGACGACCGCGAGCGTCCGCGCGCGGCGGGAGGAGAGGGAGGACGGGGTCTTCGTCGTATGCGTCTTATGCAACGGGGAGTTCGCCTTTCAGGGGGTGATGTGCGCTCCGGTGCGCACTCGACTCATCCTGCGTGTATGGACAGGAAATCCAAAGCAGATCCTGCACTTTTCACGTGAGCGTAATGATCCACTCCGTCGTCACTCGCGTCACATGAGCCTCGGAATGAGCGCGACACGCCGGGCGATTGAGCCCGAAATGCCCGTGAATCCGCGGAAACACGGGGGTGGTTGGTACTGTCGAGGCGGTCCATCCGACCAACGGAGGTGCGAACCCTTCGTCCGCAGTAACGAGAGGCGACGTCCGTCGCCTGGAGGACAACCACATGGCCGACAAGTCCATCACCAAGACCGAGCTCGTCGCGAGCATCGCAAGCGCCACCGGACAGAGCCAGTCCGCGGTGTCGGGCGTGCTCGACGCCCTCTTCTCCACCGTCTCCGAGGCGGTCGCCAAGGGCAGCAAGGTTTCGATCCCCGGCTGGATCGCCTTCGAGCAGGTCGAGACGTCGGCGCGCACGGGCCGCAACCCCCAGACCGGCGAGGAGATCAAGATCCCCGCGGGCAAGCGCGTCAAGGTCACCGCCGGCTCCAAGCTGAAGGCCGCCGTCAAGTAACGACGCTACGACCTCCGGAAGGGGGATGCTGTGCTCGCACAGCATCCCCCTTCTGCATGCCGCCGTAGGCTTGAACGGTGACCTCCGCCCCCACCCTGCGTGCCCCCGCGCCGCGTCGTTCCGCTGACGGCGGGATCGCGCCGCGCGCGCTGCGCCTGGCGGGCCCGGCGGTCCTCGTCGTCTCGTCGCTGATCGTCCTCGTCTGGGCTCTCATCTACGGCGGTGCGGTCGCCCCGCTCGCGCTCGGCGACCCGGGGCCGTTCGTGCGCTGGAGCGTCCCCGTCGTCAAGCTGACGGTGAATCTCGCCGCGGCCGGGATGGTCGGGATCCTCGTCACCGCGCTGTTCACGCTCCGCGCGGGCGAGCGTCCGTTCGAGACGGCGCTGGATGCGGCATCCGTCTCCGCCGCGGTGTTCACCGTCGCGTCGGCGGCGACCGGATTCCTCACCTTCGTCGACGCCTTCAACCCGCAGGTGGGACCGGGGCCGGAGTTCGGTGCGCAGCTCGGTCGCTACCTCGTCGAGACAGAGCTCGGCCGCACGTGGCTCATCACGACCATCGCCGGTGCCGTGCTCACGATCCTCACCTTCGCGGTGCGGTCATGGCTGCCGACCTTCTTCGTCGCGATCCTCGCGATGGCGACCCTCGTCCCGATGGGCACCCAGGGGCATTCGGGGGAGGAGGCGTTCCACCACGAGGCGATGACCGCGCTGATCCTGCACATCATCGGTGCCGCGATCTGGCTGGGTGGGCTGATCCTCATGGTCCTCATCCGTCCGCTGCTGCCGAAGCCGCAGCTCGCGACGGTGCTGGCGCGATACTCGAGCATCGCACTGGCCGCCTTCGTCATCGTCGCGGTGTCGGGGACCGTGCGGGCGGCGATCGGCCTGCTCGACTGGGAGGCGCTGTTCTCTCCGTACGGCGCGATCCTCATGGTGAAGGTCGTCGCCCTCATCGCGCTCGGCGCTCTCGGCGCCTGGTACCGCACCCGGCTGATCGGGCGACTCCGCGAAGACGCCGCATCCCGCATCTTCTGGCTGTTGATCGCGTGCGAGCTGGCCCTCATGGGTGCGGCGAGCGGCGCAGCGGCGGCGCTCGCGCGCACGCCCACTCCCGGTGTCATCCCGCTGCCGTCCGAGCTGAGCGCCGCGCAGATCCTGTCCGAGGCGCCGCTGCCGCCCGAGCTCACCCCGGGGCGGTGGATCACGGCGTGGAGCATCGACCTGCTCTGGGTGATGCTCGCCGGGTTCCTCGCGTTCTTCTACGTCGCGGGGGTGCTCCGCCTCCGCCGTCGCGGCGACCGCTGGCCGCTGCACCGCACGATCCTGTGGATGGCGGGCCTCCTGCTGCTGGTCTGGGTCACCAGCGGCTCGGTCAACGTCTACGGGCACTACCTGTTCAGCATGCACATGATCGCGCACATGCTCCTCAGCATGGCGATCCCCGTCCTCCTCGTCGTCGGCGCTCCGGTCACCCTCGCCGCGCGGGCGATCCGCAAGCGCGACGACGGAACGCGAGGCGGACGCGAGTGGATCCTGTGGGCCGTGCACTCCCCGGTCGCGCGGATCCTCACCAACCCCTTCGTGGCGGCGGGGCTGTTCATCGGGTCGCTCTGGGTCTTCTACTTCACCGATCTCTTCCGCTGGACCCTCTACGACCACCTCGGCCACGAGTGGATGATCGCGCACTTCCTGCTCACCGGGTACCTCTTCGCCCTCACCCTCGTCGGCATCGATCCCGTGCCGTGGCGGTTGCCCTACGCCGGCCGATTGCTGCTGCTCATCGGCGTCATGGCGATGCACGCCTTCTTCGGCATCGCGATCATGATGCAGACCGGCCTCATGGTCGCCGAATGGTACGGCTCGATGGGTCGCACCTGGGGTCCGACCCCACTCGAGGATCAGTACATCGGCGGCGGTGTGGCCTGGTCGGTCGGCGAGATCCCCACCCTGATCCTCGCCGTGACGGTGGCGATCCAGTGGAGCCGCAGCGACGCGCGCGATCAGAAGCGCAGCGACCGGCACGCCGACCGCACCGGCGACGCGGAGCTCGAGGAGTACAACGCGCGGCTCGCGAGGATGGCCGAGCGCGACGCGCGCGCCGGTCTCTGACGGCGGTGGATCCGGAGCGGATGCCGCTCAGTCGGGTGCGCGGACGATGATCGTCGCGGTCCCGTCGGGGAGCACGGTGATGTCGCCGGCGACGGGGAAGCGGACTTCCTCGCTGAGCGGTGAGATGACACCGTCGAAGAGGGACTGCACCTCGACGTCCAGGCGCGCCGCGGCCTCGGCGGGCACGATCCGCCACCCGGCGCCGTCGGGCTGGAGACGCACCTCGGGCTGCTGGATGATCTCCCACGTCGGCAGCGACACGATGCGGTCCTGCAGCACGTACCCGAACGGGCATCCGGTGGGCTGGAGTACCTGCTGACCGGCGCATCCGGTGAGGAACTCGTCCACGCGCTCCTGGACGACCGCGACGAACTCGTCGGTGGCGGTGGCCTGCAGCTCCACCGGGACCTCATGGAACGGGATGTCGGAGAGTACCGCGATCCCGGGGGTGGCCGCGATCGCGGTGTCGACCGAGACCGAGTAGACCCCGGGCGAGAAGACGAGCAGGGGGAGCGGGGCGAGGGGATCGGCATCCGCTCCGTCGGGGGAGACCTGGCGCTTGTCGATGCGGAAGCCGTTGACATCGAAGCTCATCGAGCCCTTGACCGTCAGCTCCATCACCGCGAGCGGGCTGGTCGCGAAGCGCCACGTCGGCGCGAGGCCGACGGTGCCCTCGCGTTCCACGTCGAAGGTGGTCGAGCCGGGATACGTTCCGGCGCGGTACTCGGCGGTGACGCGCAGGCGCCCGTCGTCGAGCTGCTCCTCCGAGACCACGGAGATGTCGGTGAGCGAGGCCAGGGCCGCGGAGCGCAGGAGCGCCTCGTCGGAGGTCACCGGGAGTCCGGCCGCCTCGAGCTCGAGGGCGTCGACGGCGACACCGGGGATCTGCAGGGCGTCGGCCGCCCGCCCGTCGGCGAGGAGACCGAGGTAGCGCTCCACGAACGCGGACGGGCTGTAGAGCGCGCGCTCCAGCGCCGCCCACCCCGCGAACGCCGCACCGACGACCACGGCGAGTCCCACGCCGATGACGGTCAACTCGAGACCGAGGCGCGGTCGACGACGCACCCGCTCGGCCCGCTCGCTCTGGTCCACGAGTCCAGTCTAGGAAGACCGCGGCCCTCCGCTCGTTAGCATGAGTCGGTGACCACGCCCGCCCTCTCCGCCGAGCAGGAGGCGCTGTTCCGCCTGATCGAGGACACCCGGGAGCACGTCTTCGTCACCGGACGCGCCGGAACGGGCAAATCCACGCTCCTCCAGCACCTCGCGTGGAACACCTCGAAGCAGATCGCGATCTGCGCCCCGACCGGGGTGGCGGCGCTGAATGTCGAGGGGCAGACGATCCATTCGCTGTTCCGCCTGCCGATCGGGCTGATCGCGCAGAGTCCGATCGACCAGACCGATCCCACGCGCCGCATCCTGAACGCCATCGACACCCTCGTGATCGACGAGATCTCGATGGTCAACGCCGACCTCATGGACGCGATCGACCGTTCGCTGCGTCAGGCCCGCGGGCGGCGGGCCGAACCCTTCGGCGGCGTGCAGATCGTGATGTTCGGCGATCCGTACCAACTCGCCCCCGTGCCGCCGCGCGGCGATGAGATGCGGTACGTCCGCGATCACTACCGCTCCTTCTGGTTCTTCGACGCGCGCGTGTGGGTGGGGGAGCGCGCGGCGGACGGCATCCTCGACATCGGGTCCCACGGCGCGGCGCTGCATGTGCGGGAACTCGTCGACATCCACCGGCAGAGCGATCCCGCGTTCAAGGCGATGCTCAACGCGGTGCGGTACGGCCGGGTCACGGCCGACATCGCGCAGATCCTGAACGACACCGGTGCCCGCACTCCCCCGGACCCCGCGGACGGCGAGCACCCCATCATCACGCTGGCCACCCGCAACGACATCGTGAACCAGATCAACCGGCGCCACCTCACCGAACTCGTCGGGCGCGAGCAGACCGCGATGGCCGACATCTCCGGGGACTTCGGGCGGGGGGATGCCGCCTACCCGGCCGACGTCGAGCTGAAGCTCAAGGTCGGGGCGCAGGTGATGTTCCTCCGCAACGACACCCAGGGGTTCGGCGGAGAGCCGCCGCGCTGGGTCAACGGCACGATCGGGACCGTCACCCGGATCGCGGGCGAGTCGGTGCGGGTGGAGGTCGAGGGCGAGGAGTTCGACGTCGAACCCGCGGTGTGGGAGAGGTTCCGCTACGCCTACGACCCCGGGTCGAAGTCGCTCTCGCGCGACATCGTGGCGGAGTTCACCCAGTTCCCCCTCCGTCTGGCCTGGGCGGTGACGATCCACAAGTCGCAGGGGAAGACGTACGAGCGGGCCGTGATCGACCTCGGCTCCGGAGCCTTCGCGCCCGGCCAGACCTACGTCGCGCTGTCGCGGCTGACGTCGCTCGACGGGCTCTACCTGTCGCGCCCTCTGCGTCCGAGCGACATCCGCGTCGACCCGGACGTCGCGCGGTGGATGGCGGAAGCGCGATCCCGTGCGGCGGCCGAGCGGGGCTGAACGTTCCGGACGGGCTGAATGAGCCGGACCTCAGGCGACGGGGACGGCCTTCGCGGCGGCGAGATCGTCGAACAGCTCGGTGTTGAACCGGTAGGCCAGCAGCACCTCGTCGATGACGCGGGCCTGCTCGTCGGCGTCCCAGGGTGCGGCATCCAGCTGCTCGCGGTAGATCTCCTTGAACGCCTTCGGGTCGGCGATGTCGTCGAAGAGGTAGAAGCCGATGCCGTTGGTCTCGAATCCGAAGCGCCGTGCCATGAGGCGGCCGATGAACTGCCCCCCGGAGAGGTCGCCGAGATAGCGCGTGTAATGGTGGGCGACGAACCCGCCCGGCCACGTCCTCCCCACCTGGGTGATGCGCTCGACGTAACGCTGCGTCGTGGGGAGCGGAGTGATCCGATCGCGCCACTGCGGACCCAGCAGGAAGGACAGGTCAGCCTCCAGGGCGGGCAGGCGCGTGAGCTTGTCGGTGATGAAGGGGGCGGCGATGGGATCCTCGCGCATGCGGTCGGCGGCCGCCTCGAGCGCGTCGTAGATGAACCAGTGCTGTGCGACGAGCGCGACGTAGTCGTCGCGGGTGCCTTCGCCCTTCATCAGGTCGGCCATGAACCCGGCCTGCTCGCTCGTGGAGTGCGCACCGCTGGAGCGCTCGCGCAGGGCGGTGGAGAACGGAGTCGGGTCGCTCATGCGCCCATCCTAGCGACTTAGGGTCACCTTACCTAGAGGGTGCCGGCCCGCCCGCCGATACCCGCCGCGCCCGGGACGGTCAAGCGGCTTCTCCTGGACGACGCGGGCCGGTAGCGTCGCTGTCACCCGCGCCGGACGAGCCGGGAGAACGGATGCCGGGTGGACGAGCAGGCCGCACACGAGACGACCCCGCACGAGACGACCGCGCACGCGCCGGGTGAGCAGGAGCCGATCGAACACGATCCGGCGGAGATCAGCTACGACGAGCAGCGTTACCCCGCTCGACCGCGCCGGCTGCGTCCGCGCGATCAGATGCGCGGGGGGAGCCTGCGTCGCTTCGCCTCCGACCCGCGGACGGCCAACGGGACCAACCCCGCGTACGTCGAGTGGCTCGTGCGGCAGTCGATGCTGAAGGATGCCGACGTCCTCGGCCGCCAGCTGTCGGGTCAGCCGTCGATGTGGCGGAACCCGTACGCGCGTCCGGATGCGCGCCGGGCGATCGAGACGACGGACGTGTGGTTCACCGCGTATCCCATCTCCCTGATCACGCGACCGGGGGAGTCCTTCCTCCAGGCGCTCGGTGAGGACGCGCTGTGGCGCACCTTCGAGCGCATCGGGATCACCGGCATCCACACCGGTCCGGTCAAGCGCGCCGGCGGCATCACCGACTGGCAGCAGACGCCGAGCGTCGACGGGCATTTCGACCGGATCAGCACGCAGATCGATCCGGAGTTCGGTGACGAGGCGGCCTTTCGTCGCCTCGCCGACGCCGCCGAGTCCCACGGCGGAAGCGTCATCGACGACATCGTCCCGGGGCACACCGGGAAGGGCGCCGACTTCCGTCTCGCCGAGATGGCCTACAAGGACTACCCGGGGATCTACCACATGGTGGAGATCCAGCCCGAGGACTGGAACCTCCTCCCCGACGTGCCCGAGGGGCGCGACTCGGTCAACCTCGACGCCGATCGCGAGCGTGAACTGAGCGCGCGCGGCTACATCATCGGCGAGCTGCAGCGGGTCATCTTCTACACGCCCGGCGTGAAGGAGACGAACTGGAGCGCGACGGCGCCCGTCACCGGCACCGACGGGGTCGAACGACGCTGGGTGTACCTGCACTACTTCAAGGAGGGGCAGCCCTCGATCAACTGGCTCGACCCCACGTTCGCGGGCATGCGCCTGGTGATCGGCGACGCGCTGCACTCGCTCGGCGACCTCGGCACGAGCGCGCTGCGGCTCGACGCCAACGGATTCCTCGGTGTGGAGAAGAGCGCCGAAGGACTCCCGGCGTGGTCGGAGGGGCATCCGCTCTCCCAGGCGGCGAACCACATCATCGCCGGGATGGTCCGGAAGGTCGGCGGCTTCACGTTCCAGGAGCTCAACCTGACGATGGAGGACATCCGGGACACCGCCGCGGTCGGCGCCGACCTGTCGTACGACTTCGTGACGCGGCCGGCCTATCACCACGCCCTCGCCACCGCGGACACCGAGTTCCTCCGCCTCGCGCTGACGACCTCGCTCGAGACCGGCGTGGAGCCGGCGCAGCTCGTGCACGGGATGCAGAACCACGACGAGCTGACCTACGAGCTCGTGCACTGGGCGACCACGCACCGCGACGACGTATACCCGTTCCGTCACGGCGACATCTCGGGGCACGACCTCGCCGCGCTCATCCGCGCGGAGCTCACCGAGGTGCTCACGGTCGCCGCCGACTACAACCTCCCGTTCACGCAGAACGGGATCGCCTGCACGACGGCCTCGCTCATCGCCGCGACGCAGGGGAAGCCCCGGCTGGAGGACATCACGGAGGCCGATGTGCCCGGCATCCGTGACGCGCACCTGCTGCTGGCGAAGTACAACGCATGGCAGCCGGGCGTCTTCGCGCTGTCGGGCTGGGATCTCACGGGTGCCCTCACGCTGCCGGCGGACGACGTGCGCTCGCTCATCGCCTCGGGGGACACGCGCTGGATCGAGCGCGGCGCGCACGACCTGCTCGACGTCGCGCCGGAGGCGACGCGGTCGGCGGCAGGGATGCCGCGCGCGCGGTCGCTGTATGGTCCGCTTCCCACGCAGCTGACCGATCCGCGATCGTTCGCGAGCGGGCTCCGCTCGCTCCTGCGGGTGCGGCGGGAGCACGGGATCGCCACGGCGTCGCAGATCGACGTGCCGTCGGTCGGGCATCCGAGCATGCTCGTTCTCGTGCATCGCCTCGACGGAGGCGACAAGCGGATCGAGGATGCACCGCTCCAGCTGACGGTGTTGAACTTCTCGAGCGAGAGCATCGATGCCACCGTGCGGTCGGAGTGCCTCGTGCCGCGGAGCGGTGTGACGGATGCCGAGACCGGCGACGCGGTCGCGCGCGTGGACGATCTGCAGAGCTTCCCGCTGCACCTCGGTCCCTATCAGGGGCGCTTCTTCCTGCTGACCGATCCGGATCCCGAGGACGACGCGCACCCCGTCACCCGCACGATGCCGATCATCCCCCGGACGGCCGGGTGAGTCCGGGCGGAACGCTGCCGTTCGGCATCCGGACCGAACGGCTGGTGCTGGACCAGCCTCTGCCCGGTGACGTCGACGACATCGCGCGGTACTGCGTCGATCCGCTGTTCGAGGAGTACCTGTCGATCCCGTGGCCCTACCGCCGCGAGCATGCGGTCGGGTTCGTCGCGGAGTTCGTGCCGAAGGGCTGGCTGCGCGGCGAGGAGTGGACGTGGGCGATCCGCGAGTCCGTCGGCGGACCGCTGCTCGGAGTGATCGGGGTGCGGATCCCGAGCGGCATGGTCGGCTTCTGGTTGGGGGCGCCGCACCGCGGTCGCGGCATCCTTCCCGAAGCCCTGGCCGCCGTGATCGACGAGGTGTTCGCCCGCACGGACCTCGAGCGGATGCGGTGGGAGTGCGTCGTCGGCAATACCGCGTCGATGCGCGTGGCCGCCAAAGCGGGGTTCCGCTACACGGGCGAGCAGGACGGCATGATCCGCGCGCGCGACGGGTCGGTCACGCGGGCGTGGACCGGGGAGCTCCTCCGCGGAGCCGATCGGACCGAGCAGCCCGGGTGGCCCTCGACCGAGTGACCGCGCTCCGGGGGCGCGCCGATCGCACGCCGAAGGGGGTGGAGACCCGGTTCTCCACCCCCTTCGGCGTCCATGCTCAGCCGCAGGATGCCGCGCTGACGGCGATCTCCTCCGACTGATGGATCTGCTCGCCGTCCCGGTCACCGCTCGAGACGACCGTCACCGACGCGTCCTCGATCGACGGGGCCCGAGTCGAGAAGGCGATCGAGGATCGCTTCCCCGGCTGGATCGCCAGGATCTTGCTCCCCCACGGCGTGGTCACCTCGGTACGCACCGGCACGGTGTCGTCGTTGCCCGTCGAGACCGTGACGAGGATCTTGCCCGCGAGGCACCGCGTCGTGGTCGACACCGTCACCGCGAGCTCTGGAGCGGGTGGCTCCGAGCCGTCCGTCTCGAGCACGAGCGGCGCGAACGCGATCCAGTCCACGTCGGGCGCGACCGCGTAGCCTTCCAGCACGACCTGGTCCTGCTGGCCGGTGCGCTCGTCGATCACCAGCGTCGGCTTCGTGTTGCCGAAGGTGAGGGGCTGATCTCCGGTCGATAGCTCGAGCGGCATCACGGCCTCCCAGAAATTGCTCGCGGTGTACGTGTAACGGAACGTCGAGCGTCCCACCAGCTCCGGATCATCCCCCTCGGTTGCCTGGAGGCCCAGGTCGACGACCTGCGGGTTGTAATCGTGCGTTCCCTCGATGTCGTCGTTGGAGTAGTGCACGATCGCGTTGTACGACCCCTCCGTGTCGAATCCGGGCAGCCGGGCGATCGTCATCCGACCCTCGTTCGCGGCGTTCGCGTCGGTGATCCCGAGGCCCCCCACGTACCCGTCGCCGGACCCGTTGGTCAGCTCCTCTCCGAAGCCCTTGACCACGGCCGTGCCGGAGAGCGAGACGACGCTCCCGTCGGCGGCATCGACGCGGACGATGCTGGCGTCCCCCTCCACGGCGCGCGTGGTCGAGACCCCGGACACGGTCGCTCCGTCGGTGCTGGTCAGTTCCAGCTCGGTAATGCCCTCCGGTAGGTGGACACGTGCGCGGGTCTCGCCGGGGGCGAAGCGGGTGGCTTCGCGCCCGTTGACGGCGAGCTGGAGATCCGATCCGGCCCACTCCACGACCACGTCGTAGTATCCGGACTCGTACGCCGACGGGTACAGGTCGACCCGACCATCCGCCTCGAGCGTTGCCGTACCGTCCTCCAGGGTCGCTCCGCCGAAGTAGCGGAACGTCGTGGCGGGGTAGTCGGTGCGCAGGGTGTTGACCTCATCCCCGACGCGGATCAGCTCGACGCGGTCGAGGCTGACCCCGCCGTCCGCGCCGGCGCCGGGGAGCAGCGACTCGCCGTCGCGGCTGGTGCGCAGGCTCAGCTTGTGCGTCCCCTGCGTCAGCGGGAGATAAACCTCGGCCGTACCGCGTGCGGTGGTGCGGACGTTGCCCGGTCGCACCGCGTTCGCCCCGTACTGGACGATGTCGGCGAACTCGTCGTCGACGAACACCGCGTGCTGAACCGCGCGACCGGGGGTCGCGCCGAGCACGGTGTACCGGTACAGCCCCGGCTGGTCGATCGTCACATCCCAATCCACCCGCGAATCGAGGGTGGTGAAGCCCGTGACGTCGCGATCGCCGGACAGGCGGTACCCGCCGCTGGGCTGGGTGCGCGCCGTCGCGTCGGTGAGCGCGAGGGTCTCCACCTCCGCGAACATCCGTGCCGGCTGGCCGGCTGACGCGTCTTCGACGTCACGGTCGGACGCGGGGGTGATGATCAGCTGGTAGGCGCTGCCGGCGTGGGAGGAGGGGACGCGCACCTGGACGCTGCCGCCCGCCACGGCCGCACCGTCGTACGCGGCGACCACCGGCGGGGTGTCGGCGACACCGTCGGTGCCGCTGACCATCGCCTCACGTACCTCGATATCGACGGTCGTCCCGAAGACCGCCTCCGGCAGGCCCGTGACGTTCACCAGGCCGTCCCGGCCCTCGGTGATGCCGCCGACGATGATCTGCGCACGCTCGTTCACCTCATCGACGGCGGCGATCGCCTTCTCGCGGTTCGCCGTCACCGCAACGGTCTCGGAGCCCACCATGTCGCCGTACCACTTGAACAGCCACCAGCCGCCGTTCGCGGCGTTGACCTTGGCCTGGTTGTCCGACATCGTCCCCGACGCGGTCCAGTACGCCGTCTGCGCATCCACCTTGGCAGCCTCGAAGCTGGCGAACCAGCGCAGGAGGTTGGCGGGGGAGCTCATGTCCGTGCTCGCGCCGTACTCGGTGATGTTGATCTCCGGCATGTCCTCGTCGGAGATCCCCATGTCCTTTGCGAATCGTGTGAACTGACCGACGCGGTCGGGCATCCACTGATACCCGCGGAGTTCGTGCCAGACGTAGACGTCGGGGACGGTGTCCGAGCGGATCGCCATGTCGAGGAACGCCTTGATGTTGGCCTCACCGCGCCACGCGGCGTCGCCCGGGCCTGCGATCTGGGGGCGGTCCAGGCCGTGCCGGGCATAGACATCGGTGATGATGTTCCATGCCGCGACCCAGTCGGTCGCACCGTCGGGGGTGAAGCTGGTGGGCTGGTTCCCCTGGTGCATGAACCTGTCGTAGAGGCTGTCGCTGTTCAGCCACTGGAGGTCGACCTCGTTGAACGGGATGAAGATGTACTTCTCCGGGTTCTCGGCGCCCGTGGCCACGGCCTCCGTCACGATCTCGAGCACCTCGAGGTAGTCCCAGACGCCGTTGCCGCCCGGGGTCCACTCGGACGTCAGCGCTCCGTCGCCGTCGCGCGTGTAGGTCCGATCGTCGCCCGGGCGGATGCCGCGGTTGTAGGGCCAGTCGGGGTAGTAGTCCTGGGTGTAGATGTAGAGGTCTTCGCCGTACTTGTCGAAGAACGTCGACTCGATGTTGAACGCGTCACCGCCGGGGTGCTGCGTGCCGAACGGGGGCTTCTGCGAGATGTTGTTCATCGCCGAGCCGTTCACCAGCGCCTGCGTCGGGGACTGCTCGTCCCCGAGCCCGTAGAGCGTGCCGGATGCTCCTCCGCGGAAGGCGCCCGTGCGCTGAGAGAAGTCGGCCGAGATCTCCTCGAGCCGGCGTTCCGCGACCCGCACGGTCGCGGACAGCTCTTCGTCGGAACCGGCCACTCGGCCGATCACCCGGAAGACGTTTCCGGCTTCGGCGTACTGCGATGCCCGCACCGGTTCCCACCGGATGGCCGCGTCGAGACTGAGGCCGGCCTCGTACGAGACGCGTACGCGGGCGGGGAGGACGGGGGCGACGCCCGCCGTGGTGTCCACGTCCCACTCGGTGCGATCGACGGAGACGATGTCACCGGCCGTCGCCGAGAAGGACGTCTGCACCTGATCCGCGGTGAGGGCGGCGTCGTAGACGGCGAAGTCATCGAACTCGCCTCCGAACAGCGCCGCCCACTGCGGAGCCCAGGGGACCCGGCCGATCAGTCCGGATCGGGTGCTCGAGGGGTGGGAGAGCTTGCTGAAGTCGACCTGCGCGGCCTCGGTGCGCACCAGCTGGCCGTTCATGTAGTACGACAGCGTCTCGCCGTCGGCGACGGAGGTGATCTGCGTCCATACGGAGGCGCTGAGCGGGCTCGGCGACACGGCCTTGACCTCGGTGCCCGAGTTGGCGACCGCCTTGGATTGCCCGCCTTCGTTGGGCACGAAGTACATGCCCCAGTTGTCCGCTGGCAATGCGTCGCTGCCGATGATGTACGCCCAGGGAAGCTGCCCGGCGTTGCGACCGTCCCACTTGATCCAGGTGGAGACCGTCATCGCCTCCATGCCCGCGAACAGTCCCGCAGGAACGTCGAGGTAGGGCGAGGCGGAACTCGGCGAGTTCTGCGCTGCGCCGGGGAAGAGCCCGGAGGAGCCCGCGTCGGCGGTCGGGCCGGTGCCGCGCTGCAGCGAGGAGGCGTTGCGGACGCGGGCGTCGAAAGCGCCGCCGAGCGTTCCCTCGTTCGCGATCGTCGCGGCACCAGGGTCGGCGTCGAACGTGTACAGCAGGATCGGGTCGGGCATCGGATCCGCAGCCGCCGCGGGCGCGGGGACGGCCGCGGTGAGGCCGGCGGCGAGGGGGATCGCCGCACACGCGGCGATCAGGGGCAGGACATGTCGTCTCAGGCGCTTGCTTCTCATGATTCCTCGGCGTTGAGTGGATGAAGGTAGGTGATAGCGCTAACGGGGGAGAGTGTAGGGGGAGTGTGATAGCGGTATCAAGGGGTGCGCCGAATTGCGTCGGAAGATGTGATAGCGATTTCATCATTGTCTTGATAGCGGTTTCATAATCCGCTAGCGTGCCCAGCACCTACCGCTACACCCCCGGAGAACCGAATGTCGATGCAGTCCCTCGCCGCGCAGCCGCAGTCCGTCGCCTCCCTCGAGTGGGGTAATGATCGGGTGCGCCTGGCGTTTCGGTGGGGTGCGGAGTCTCCCGTCAACTGCGCGGCGATCGCCGTGGACGGGCAGGGAGCGGTGGCGGTCCACCAGATCCCCGTCGTGGAGATCCTCTCCGCATCGGCAGGACACCTCCCCGCGTCGAGTCGGCTCGTGCACGGCCGACTCGGGAGCGAGATGCGCTATGTGAGCAACGTGGAGCACCGGGACGGCGAGTGCCGAACCCTGCAGATCCATCAGCGCGGGGGCGGCCTCGAAGCGGTCCTCTACCTGCAGATGCGCGAGGGCGTCGGCGCCGTGCGCTCCTGGGTCGTCGTCACGAACACGGGGACGGATCCCGTCGTCCTGCGCAGTGTCGCATCCTGGTCCAGCGGCTTCACCCGCCAGGGCGCGGCGGACGCCCTCGACGGATGGGAGCGGTGGGAGGGCACGAGCGACTGGCTCGGCGAAGGCCGCTGGGCGGTCACGCCCCTGCGCGGCCCCGACTTCGTGGCACTCGCCGAGCACCTCACCGGACACAACCCTCGGGGTGCGCTCGTGGCGAGCTCGCAGGGGACCTGGTCGACAGCGCGTGCGCTGCCGAACGGCGTGCTGACGTCGCCGTTCGGACTGGCGCTGGCCTGGCAGATCGAGCACAACGGAGCCTGGCGCTGGGAGATCGGCGAGGACACCGGCGGGGCGTACCTCGCGCTGGCAGGGCCGACCGATGCGGATGCCGCGTGGACCCGGGTCCTGGGGCCCGCCGAGTCGTTCGAGACCGTCCCGGTGACCGTGGCCTACGGCCGAGACGGCCTCGGCGCGCTCCACGCGCTGACCCGACACCGCCGCCTCACTCGACGTCCGCATCCCGACAACGCCGCGATGCCGGTCGTGTTCAACGACTACATGAACACGCTCAACGGGGACCCCACCACCGCCAAACTGCTCCCGCTCATCGACGCCGCCGCCGAGGTGGGGGCGGAGGTCTTCTGCATCGACGCAGGCTGGTACGACGATTCGGGGCACTGGTGGGACTCCGTCGGCGCGTGGGAGCCCTCCCGCACCCGGTTTCCCGGTGGGCTGGGAGAAGTCGTCGAGCACATCCGCAGTCGTGGCATGGTCGCGGGGCTGTGGCTCGAGCCGGAGGTCGTCGGGGTGCGCAGCCCGATCGCGGACACCCTCCCGGCGGAGGCGTTCCTTCAACGCCACGGCGCGCGCCTGGTCGAGCACGACCGCTACCACCTCGATCTCCGGCATCCCGCGGCTCGCTTCCACCTCGACTCCGTCGTCGATCGCCTGATCAAGGATTTCGACATCGGGTTCTTCAAGATGGACTACAACATCAACCCCGGCGCCGGGACCGATCACGACGCCGACAGCGTGGGCGACGGCCTCCTTCAGCACAACCGCGCGCATCTGGAGTGGCTGGACGCGATGCTCGACCGGCATCCGGATCTGATCGTGGAGAACTGCTCGTCCGGGGCGATGCGCATGGACTACGCCATGCTGTCCCGGTTGGCCATGCAGTCCACCTCCGATCAGCAGGACTTCCTCGCCTATCCGGCGATCGCCGCCGCCGCGCCAGTGTCGCTCCTGCCCGAGCAGGCGGCGAGCTGGGCGTATCCCCAGCCGGAGATGTCCGACGAAGAGGCATCCTTCTGTCTCGTGACGGGGTTGCTCGGACGCTTCTACGTCTCGGGGCACCTCCACGCGATGACACCGCCCCAGCGTGCGCGCGTGGCCGAGGCGATCGCCGTCGCGAAGCGCCTGCGCCCGCACATCGCCGCGGCGTATCCGAACTGGCCGACCGGGCTCCCGCGCTGGAGCGACGACTGGGTCTCGCTCTCGCTGCGCAGCGAAAGCGACGACCTCGTGTCGATCTGGCGACGGGGCGGCGCGAACGAGACGATCTTGGAGTTCCCGCACCTCGCCGGAACCGAGGTCGAGATCCGTCCCGTCTTCCCGCTCGACCTCCCCGCGTGGGGCACCCGTTGGGATGCCGCCACCGGGACCCTCCACGTACGCGCGAACGATACCCGTGTCGCCGCCCGTACCCTCCGCCTCACCGCGATCCCGCGCGGGGTGGCGTAACTGGCACGCACCCGATCACACCGATCACACCAGAAGGAGTATTTCAATGAAGAAGCGATTCTCCGCCGTCGCCGCGCTCGCCGCGGTCGCGGCGCTGTCCCTCGCGGGCTGCTCGGACCCCGGCGCCGGGTCAGGAACCGGACGCGATGCCTCGCCTGCCGAGTGGCCCGCGCAGGACACCGACCTCACCGGCACCACCCTGACCATCTGGGCGGCGCAGAATTCCAACACCGTTCCGGACAGCGTCGTGGCCGGCTTCGAGGAGCTCACGGGCGCCGAGGTCGAGGTCGTCACCATCCCGGATCCGTACGAGCAGAGCGTGCAGACCAAAGTCGCCACCGGCGACAAGCCCGACCTCGCCTTCTGGCAGCCCACGGCCTCGCAGCTGACGGCGCTGAACGCGGGCGCGAACCTCCAGCCGCTGGACGACGCCCCGTGGCTGGACGCGTACCAGCCGGAGCTGCGCGATATCACCGGCATCCTCGATGGCACGCGGTACGCCGCGCTGATCACGACTCCCGCGGTCGAAGGCGTCTATTACAACAAGCAGGTCTTCGCTGATGCCGGCATCACCGACATCCCGGCGGACTGGGACGAGTTCCTCCAGGTTGCGCGAGACCTCAAGGATGACGGAGTGACGCCGTTCTTCGACTTCGGCGGGGGAACCCCGTGGGCCACCCAGTGGTGGGTCCAGGTGCAGCTGGCCGACGCCGCCGCCGACGGACTGTGGGACCGGGTCAACGCGAACGAGGAGACGTTCACCGACCCGACGATCCAGGGTGCGATCGACACCTATAAGGCCCTCATCGACGAGGGGCTGTTCAACGAGGACCTCGCCACCGCCACGTTCGAGGACCAGGGCCCGGCGCTCCTGTCGGGCGAGGCCGCCATGGCCGTCCAGGTCAACTCGTTCTTCGGCCAGCTCCAGTCGCTCGCCGACACCGCGGAGCTCGACGAGAAAATCGGGTTCTTCCCGATCGCGCCCTCCGGCAACGTGGGGACCTTCATCCCCGACCAGTCCAACGCCCTGGTGGCGTTCTCGACCGGTGACGCCGCGCGCGAAGCGGCGGCGCGCCAGCTGCTGTCGTACTGGCTCGGTGACGGGTACCCCGACTTCGTCGAGGCCCAGTCGACCGTGTCGCTCCAATCCGAAGTCCCCTCGTCGGCCGATGTGCCGCAGGCCCTCCTCGACGTCAGCGCATCGCTGTCGGACTCGGTCGGGTCGATGCAGGCTCTGGCCGTGGCCAACCCCGATCTGTACCTCAACCTCGGTGACATGATCCAGGGCACCAAGACGCCGGTCGAGGTCGCCGAGGCCACGCAGGCCCAGTTCGCCGAACTCGCCGGGGCCATTGGGGCTCCCGGCTTCTGAGTCCTCCCACCGGGGGTGCCGGACGCGGAGCGCCGGCACCCCCCGAGACTGAAAGACATCTCATGACCGCCATCCTGGAACCCTCGACGGGCTCGGCGAACAGACCGCGGAGCAGCGCGGAAGGGGCGAGGCCGACGGCGGGACGGGCGAAGAACGCGGAGCATCCGCTGTGGTTCCTCGTGCCGGCGCTGGTCGTCCTGGTCGTCTTCTTCTTCATCCCCACCCTGTTCAACTTCATCTACGCCTTCACCGACTGGTCGAGCTTCAAGGCGCAGATCAACTTCGTCGCGTGGGACAACTTCGTGGCGCTGTTCTCCAACGGGACCCTGCTGAACGCTCTCGGGGTGACGCTGGTCTACGCCGTTCTGGTGGCGATTTTCCAGAACGTCTTCGGGTTGGCGCTGGCGCTGCTGCTGGAGCGCGATACGCGGGTGAACCGCGCGGTCCGGGTGGCGTTCTTCGTCCCGGTGATCATGTCCGCGCTCGCCGTCGGGTACATCTTCCAGGCGCTGCTGAAGCCCGACGGGGCCCTCAATGCGATCCTCGGGACGGTTCTCGGCCGCACGGTCGAGATCGCCTGGCTCGGGAGCACGACCTGGACCATCGTGGTGGTCGCCCTCGTCCACGCCTGGAAATGGATGGGGCTGTCGATGCTCATCTATCTGGCAGGGCTGAAGACGATCAACGACGACATCCTCGAGGCGGCACGCCTGGACGGCGCGGGATGGTGGACGACGTTCCGCACGATCCGCTTCCCCCTCCTCGCGCCGGCTGTCACCTTCAACGTCGCCACCGCGCTCCTCGGGTCCATGAACGGCTTCGACATCGTCCAGGCCACGACCGCGGGCGGGCCAGGCGGAACGACGGAGCTGCTGAACATCTTCATCTTCCGCACCTTCGGGCAGGGTCTCTTCGCCCAGGCGACCACCATGAGCCTCGTCCTGTTCCTCATGGTCGCCGTGCTCGCCTTCCCGGTGATCCGGGTGCTCCGCAAACGGGAGGACGTCCTGTGACCGAAACGATGACGCTGGTCACCGCCGGAGCTTCCCGACGCCGTGGACGGGGTGCGCCACTGGTTCACAGGACGGACAAGCGGCGCATCGTGCAGCCGCTCGCGGCGATCGCCGCCGCCGTGATCCTGCTCGGAATCCCCTTCTGGCTGATCGTCCTGACGGCCTCGAAGGATCAAGCGGAGGCTTTTTCTCCGGACCTGTCGCTGCCGACCCGGTGGCAGCTGTTCGAGAATTTCGGCACCGTCTTCCAGGACGGTCGGATGCTGGCGGCCTTCGGCGGCAGCGTCCTGGTCATGGTCCCGGCGGTCCTGGGTGTGCTGATCCTCGGATCGATGGCCGCGTGGATCCTCGGACGCCGACGCTCTAAGCCGCTGGCGTTCGTGTACGCCCTCGCCATCAGCGGGATCGTGCTGCCGCCCGCCGTCGTGACGATCGTCCTACTCCTGCGGCAGCTCGGCCTCGCCGGAACCGCGGTGGGGATGATCGGCGTCTACATGGGGATGTACATGTCGACGGTCATCTTCTTCGTCACCGGATTCGTCCGCACGATCCCCATCGAGCTGGAGGAGGCCGCGCGTGTGGACGGAGCTCCGCCGGTGCGCGTCTTCGTGCGCATCATCCTCCCCCTGCTGATGCCCGTCCTCGCCACCGCCACGATCCTGATCTGCCTCTACATCTGGAACGATGTCTTCTACGCGCTGTTCGTCGTCGGCGGGCGGCTCGATACACTTCCGCTCAATCTGTACCAAGTGGCGAGCTCCGGTCTCTATCTCCAGAACTGGCATCTGATCTTCGCGTACATCATGCTGATGAGCCTGCCGCTGCTGATCATCTTCATGGTGGCGCAGCGGAAGATCATCTCGGGGATCACCAGCGGGGCGGTGAAGTGAGCGGCGCCACGTCGATGAGGCAGGTAGGGATGAAGGAGACGACCAGACCGGTCACCATCGCCGACGTGGCGGCGCGCGCCGGGGTGTCGGTGCCGACCGTCTCGCGCGTCCTCACCGGCGCTGCGCGGGTGAGCGCCGGGAAACGCGCGCTCGTCGAGGCGGCGATCGCGGAGCTGAAGTATCACCCGAGCGCCGCGGCTCGCGTCCTCGCGAGTCGGAAGTCGCAGGTCGTGGGTGTCATCGCCGGGGACACCTCGCGCTACGGCTACGCCGAGACGATTCGGGGAATCGAGGAATCCGCGCGGAGCGAGGGGTACACGGTGATGATCACCGTCGTGGAATCCGCGCTTCCGGAACACGTCGAGCACGCCGTGGCCGCGGCGATGACGCAGCCCCTGGCCGGAGTGATCGTCCTGAAGTTCGATCCGCCCGGCGTCGCCGCGCTGGCGCGGATCCCGCCGTCGGTGCCCGTCGTCGCCCTCTCCGGCGCCCGGGACACCTCTGTTCCTCAAGCCGTGCTCGATGAGGCGCGTGCCGCCGAGGAATTGACGGCCTACCTCCTGGGGCTGGGACACCGGACTGTGCATCACGTCCGGGTCCCGCCCTCGCGGAAGGAAGATGGACGCACGACCGGCTGGCGCCGAGCCCTGCGGAAGGCGGGCGCGGAGATCCCCGCGCCCTACGATGCGACGTGGGAAGCCCGCTCAGGAGTGGCTATCGGACGGACATTGGCCGCGAACGAGGTGACCGCGGTGCTCTGCGGAAACGATGAAATCGCCATGGGGGTCATCCGGGGAATCGTGGATGCGGGTCGCCGCGTCCCCGAGGACGTGTCGGTCGCCGGCTTTGATGACCACCCGCTGGCCGAACTGTGGTCTCCGGCGCTCACCACGGCCCACCAGGACTTCGCGGCCCTGGGGCGGCGGGGAATGGCTCTCCTCCTCGGTCAGCTGCGCGAGGATGGCGGCCGCCGCTTCTCGTCGGAACGGCCCGCGATCGTGCTGAGAGACAGCACCGCGCCGCCCTCGCGGCCGTGACGTCCGCGCTGCTCACGCGCGGCGACCGGCTCAGTCGTGCGGGCGCGGCTCGATGCCGAGGCGCCGGCAGGACTCGTCGTACAGCGCGACGATCTCGCGGCGGAGATGCGGGCGCTCCGTGATCGGGGCGCCGGGCCAGGCGACGACGACCTCGATCTCGCGGCCGCCGACGAGCGTCGCGACCCACGTGCCGCTGTCGCCGTCGAGGTCGGTCATGACGGCTCCGACGATGTCGGCGGGTTCCACATCCGAGGGCGCATGGGCTCGGGCGATGAGAAGATTGTCCTCTGCGTGGTCGCCGTTCATGTGGCCGAGAACGCCCGCTCGTGCGGCGTCGTCGAAGCGATGGCTCATCCCTCAACCATAGGGATCACGGGCGGGTGTGTTTGAATGCAAGTCACGATCAGCTGGGGGTGAGGATGCACGGTCGATTCAGCGTGCGCCGGGGCGTCGTCGCCGCGGCGGCGGTCGTCGGCATGGTGCTGTCGCTCGCAGCCTGCACTCCCGATCGCAGCGTCTCGATCGACGTGCCCCCGCAGGTCGAAGGAGCCCTCCCCGCCGAGACGCAGGAGCAGCTCGAGGCCGCCGTCGCGAACGCGATGTCCGCCGCCGGCGCCTCCGGTGCGATCGTCGGTGTCTGGGCGCCCTGGAGCGGGTCGTGGGTGGCCGGAGTCGGCACGCAGACCCCCGCCGGCGGCGGCGAGGTCACGACCGACATGCAGTTCGCCGCGGCGAAGTCCACGCGGTCGATGACGTGCGACATCCTCTACCAGATCGCCGACCAGGGACTCGTCGAGCTCGACGACTCGATCACCGAATACGTCGCCGCGGTGCCCGACCTCGAAGGCATCACGCTCGGCCAGCTCTGCGACGGCACATCCGGCATCGGCTCGTACACGTCCCGGCTGCTCGGCATGTGGCTCGACAACCCCGAGCGCCGGTGGGCTCCGCGGGAGCTCGCGGCCTTCGGCCTCGGCCAGGAGCGCACCGCCGAACCCGGCGCGCAGTACCGCGATTCGGATGCGGGGTACCTGCTCCTCGGGCTCGCGCTGGAGCGCGCGACCGGGAAGAGCGCACGCGTGCTCGTCGAGGAGTACGTCGCCGACCCGCTCGACCTCACGACGACGACCTTCGGTGCGCCGGATGCCGAGGCCCCGGTCCTCACCGGACTCTTCGCGCGGCAGGAGGGCGACCGCCGCAACTGCCTCGAGCCCGTCGACATCACCGGCATCTCCCGCACCGTCGGATTCACCGACGCCGGAGTCACCACCGACATCACCGACCTCGGTCGCTACGCGCAGGCACTCGCCACCGGCGCTCTCGTCCCTGCCGGGGAGCGCCTGGACGGGGCCCTCCCGGAGTCGGACTCCTCGGCATCGTGGCTCACCGTCGGCGGCGGCGTCTACCAGGCCGGTTCGCTGATCGGACAGCACGGCGTCTTCCCCGGCTACACCACGGCGGCCTACTCCGACCCCGAGTCGGGTCTGACCGTCGCGGTCGTCCTCAACCAGTCGGCGGGCGGATCAGGTTTCGGGGCCCGCCTGGCGTGGGAGCTCGCGGCCATCGCCTCCAAGGCCCCGGCGGCGTCGGGCCAGACGGCCCCGGCAGCCGGCCTCCCGTGGACGCCGGAGCAGTTCCACCAGGAGATCAGCGACAGCGCGATCTGCGCCGAGCCCATCTCATGATCCGGTGAGAGGCTCCCGGGGCGCGGCTCCCGCGGTCCTCTTCGTCGTCGTCGGGCTCTCCTGCCAGGAGATCGGCGCGTCCCTCGCCGTGCTCCTCTTCCCCGAGGTCGGTCCGCTCGGCATGGTGATGCTGCGGCTGGTGTTCTCCGCCGCACTCCTCCTCGCCATCGCGCGGCCGACGTTCCGCGGGTACGGGCGCGGCGACTGGCTCGCCGTGGCCGGATTCGGCCTGGTCCTGGCGACCATGAACGGGCTGTTCTACCTCGCGCTGGAGCGCCTTCCGCTCGGCATCACCGTGACGATCGAGGTGCTCGGGCCCCTCGTCCTGTCGATCGTGGCGAGCAGGCGGGCGTCGGCGTGGCTGTGGGCGCTCCTCGCGCTCGCCGGCGTCGTCGCCCTCGCGGGCGGCGGATGGGACCGCCTCGACCCCCTCGGAGTCCTGTTCGCCCTCGGTGCGGCGGCCAGCTGGGCGTTCTACATCCTCGCGTCCGCGCGGGTGGGGCGGACCTTCCCGCGGCTCGACGGGCTCGCCTGGGCGATGCTCATCGGAGCGGCGATCGCGCTGCCCTTCGGCATCCTGGATGCCGGGTCCGCGCTGCTGCGGTGGGATCTTGTCGCGCTCGGCGCGGCCGTGGCCGTGCTGTCGTCGACCATCCCGTACGCGCTCGAGCTCATCGCCCTCCGGCGCCTCCCGGCCGCGGCGTTCGCGATCCTGATGAGCCTCGCCCCGGCGACGGCCGCGCTCGCCGGCTTCGTGCTCCTCGGCCAGGAGCTGTCGCCGTGGGAACTCGTGGGGATCGGTTTCGTCATCGCCGCCAGTATCGGCGCCGTGCGCGCATCCGCCCGCGCCGCGCGGGAGGCGGCCGAGCCGCTGCCGTGAGCGGGCCCGGCCGGCTGACCTCCGCCTTCGCGGGGCCGCGACATCCGCGGGTCCGGGAGAATCGAGGGAGCGCGCGTCCCCCGGCGCGCGCGGATCCCGGCGGAGGAGCACCATGAGCGACGTCCCACAGGCCCAGGCTCGAACGGACGCGGGCGTCCAGGCCCGCGAGTGGTCGCCGGACGAGATCGGCGCCGCGTTCGAGCGGCAGCGTCGGGCGTTCCTCGCCGAGGGTCCGCCGTCGCTCGCGGTGCGGCGGGACCGGCTCGACCGTCTGATCCTGCTGCTGACGGAGAACGCGCGAGAGTTCGGCGAGGCGATGGATGCCGACTTCGGGCATCGTCCGGCGTCCGTCAGCACGCTCACCGACATCACCGGCATCCTGCTGGACATCGAGATCATCCGGCGCCGCCTCGGCGCGTGGTCGCGGCCGAAGCGACCGCTCGCCGCCCTCCGTCCCTTCGGACTCGCCGCGAAGGTCGAGCGCGTGCCGCTCGGCGTGGTCGGTGTCATCGGTCCGTGGAACTTCCCGCTGGGACTCGTGGCCCAGCCGGCGGCGGCGGCGCTCGCCGGGGGCAACCGCGTCATGGTGAAGTTCTCCGAGATCACGCCGCGCACCGGGGCGCTCTTCGCCGCCAAGGTGGCGGAGTTCTTCGGGCCCGACGAGATGATCGTGGTCACCGGTGGATCGGAGGCCGGGGTGACCTTCAGTGCGCTCGCGTTCGACCATCTGTTCTTCACCGGGTCGCCGAAGGTCGGCGCCCTCGTGGCGCAGGCGGCGGGGAAGAACCTCGTGCCCGTGACGCTCGAGCTCGGCGGCAAGAACCCGGCCGTCGTCGCCGAGGGTGCAGACGTGGCGGTCGCGGCCGAGAAGACGATGGCCGGCCGTCTCATGAACGGCGGGCAGGTGTGCCTGTGCCCGGAGGTCGTCTACGTGCCGGAGTCCGTGCAGGAGCAGTTCCTCGCACGGGCGCTGCGGCGGGCGCGGGAGATCTGGGAGGCCGAGGACGGACCCGTCACGATCGTGAACGATGCCAACTTCGCGCGTGTGTGCGCGCTGATCGACGACGCGCGCGCCAAGGGCGCGGAGGTGCACGAAGCGGTGCCCGGTGCGGTTCCGGATGCCGCGTCGCGCCGCATCCCTCCGGTCATCGTCTTGGGGGTGACGGCGGAGATGGACATCGACTCGGAGGAGATCTTCGGCCCGGTGCTGATGATGCGCACCTACCGCTCGATGCGGGAGGTCGTCGAGGATGTCGCGGGTCGCCCGTCGCCGCTCGCGGCCTACTGGTTCGGGCCGCGCGGGGAGGACTTCGCCGAGTTCACCGCCCGCACCCGGTTCGGCGGAATGACCGTCGACGACATCGCCCTGCACGTCGCCGTGCCGGGGCTGCCGTTCGGAGGCGTCGGGCAGAGCGGCTCGGGCGCGTACCACGGGCGGGCCGGTTTCGAGACGTTCACCCACGCGCGCCCGACCGTGCGCACGCGCCTGCGCGTCTCGATGGGGGAGGCGCTGAATCCGCCGTTCACGCAGACGCGCGGCATCTCACCGGATCGGATGCTGGCGAAGTTCGCCCAGTCGGCGCGCCGACGCGTGTTCGGGCGGGGGAGGAGCTGAAGCGAATTTCTTCGGAGGGGATGACGGGAATCGGCCACTCCGCCCCTCCACGTGCCGCTGCGCGGCCCGCGGAGCCTCCGGCGGAGCGGGACCCCCCGAAGCGGGTCGGGTTCCGACGGCATCACCGCGAACGGCTCACGCCGGCACCTTCGGTGCCATCGTGAGCCGTTGGAGGGGATGACGGGAATCGAACCCGCGCTCTCAGCTTGGGAAGCTGATGTTCTGCCATTGAACTACATCCCCGCAGAGCCGCGTCGGCGAACCGACACAGCGCGTGGCAACTATAACAGGGCGTCAGAACGGGGGCGGATCGAGTCCGACGGTCATGCCTGAGGGACTCGTCCACTCCCGCACCCCCGTGACCGGATCCCGCGACAGCCGCCACAGCGACTCGTGCTTCACCGGGTGATGCGCGGTGCAGAGCGGCTCGTTGTTGTCAGCGGACGTCTTCCCGCCGTACTGCCAATCGAGGCGGTGGTCGATGTCGCATTCCCGAGACGAGCGTGCGCAGCCGGGGAACGCGCATTCGGGATCGCGTGCCCAGAGCCACCGGCGGAGGTCGGCGGGGATCCGCCGCGTGCGCCGGTCGATGTCGAGCACCGTCCCGTTCACAGGGTCGGTGAGGATCCGCACCAGGCTCTTCGCACCGGCCGCGTAGCGCCGGGCGGTCTCGAGAGGAATCGGGCCGTACCCGTCGAGCGTCGCGGGTGCATCCCCGCGGCCGAGCAGGGTCATCATCGGGATGGTGATCGAGATCGCGGTGTCGGAAGGGGCATCGGCCGCGAGCGGCGAGGACCCGTTTCGCAGCAGATCGATCGCGACGTCCGCGCGCAGCTGCGCCCGCGTACGCGTTTCGCCGTCCTGCGCCTGCAGGTGGTCGACGATGCCGTCGATGCGCTCGAGCGCGGACGCCGCGTCGGCGGCATCCGTCGTGAGGGAGATCGTCGCGAGACCGTCGAACTCGGGCGTCGAGCACACGGTGCGGTCTTCGCGCGCGCGAGCGTGCCGTTCGTCGATCGGCTCGGGATGCACGCGTTCCCGTGCGGCGCGGGCGCGGCGACGGAATCCGCTCGGCGTGCACCGCTGCGCCGCGTCCGCGACGGCGTCGTCGAAGAGCGCCCAGGCGGTCGCGTCATCGGGGAGCGCGGCGGCGACGTCGGCCGCGATCGCGGCATTCTCCGTCGACACGCGCCCATGGAGGAAGTCAGCCCAGACGCGCGGGCAGCGCTCACGCAGTGTCGCTGTGCGCCCCGCGATCGCGTGCACCGTGACCTCCGCGATGCGCAGCCGCGCACCGATGTCCGCGACGGCCGCCCTGACGGCGAACTCGGACCGCAGGCGCCTCACGGTCGCGATCGAGCGACCGCGCGGATCGGACCATGCCGGATCCGCCGTGGGGTCCGTGCCCACCCAGGGCTCCGGGTCCTGACGCGCGAGTCGCAGGGTGTCGTCGATCACGCGCCACTGCGTGGCGGTCGCGCGACGCGACACCGTCGACAGATCGTCGAGCTGGTCCAACGAGGCGTCGCAGGTCGCCGCGGCGTGCTGCGCGTGGTCGAACCGCTCCCACGCGTCGCGGTCGGCGGCACCCATCTGATCGGCGTACAAGGCATCCAGAACGTCCGCCTCGTCGATGAGGTCAGGATCGGCGCGCGAGGACTGATACTCCACGTGTGCCGAAGATGTGTTCATAATCGAACTGTATTCGTACCCTCCGACATTCGTCTTTCTCTGCGTCCGTCATCTCGATGACGTCCCCACCTCGGAGTAGCCTCACCCGCATGCACCGCTTGAGCAGAGACGACGCGCGCCGGCTCGCCGTGCGTGCGCAGCTGCTGGATGCCGAGCGGCCGGGCGACCTCGTCGAGGTGATCGAGCAACTGGGGTCCATCAAGATCGACCCCACCGCGCTGATCGCCCCGGCCGAGCAGCTCATCCCGTGGACCCGCATCGGCTGGGCGTACGAACCGGGGCACCTGCGGAAGGCGGTCGAGACCGATCGCACGGTCTTCGAGTTCGACGGCTCCTTCCACGCCGCGAGTCTCCTCCCGGCGATGGTGAGCCTCATGCGCCACCGCACGCTCCGCGCCACGGCCGCGCAGTACGTGGAGGCGAACGCGGCGTTCCGGCGCGACATCCTCGCCCGCCTGCGGGCGGACGGTCCACTCACCGCCGCCGACATCCCCGACACCAGCGTCGTCCAGGCGAACAGCGAGAGCGGGTGGTACGGGTCGAATCAGGTGCCGCGGATGCTGGAGCTCATGGCCGTCTGCGGCGAGGTCGCCGTCGCCGCGCGCCGGGGGCGGCAACGCGTGTGGGACATCCCCGAGCGCGTGTGGCCGCGTGACCTCCCCGAGATTCCGCCGGAGGAGGCCGAGCGGATCCTCGCCGAGCGGCGGCTGCAGGCCTACGGCATCGTGCGACGGACGTCGCCGTGGGCCCGCGTGGGAGATGCCGGCGAACCCGCCGAGGTGGAGGGCAGCGCGTGGAAATGGCGGGTCGATCCCGCCGCGCTCGCCGCCCTCGACGATGACCCCGGGGGTCGCGCGGCGATCCTGAACCCGTACGACCGCATGCTCTTCGACCGCCCGCGCCTGGCGGAGCTGTTCGACTTCGCCTACATCTCCGAGCAGTTCAAGCCGAAGACCGAGCGGTTGTACGGCGCCTTCGCGCATCCGATCCTCATCGGCGATCGCTTCGTCGGGCTCCTCGACGCGCAGCTCGATAAGAAGAAGGAGAACCTGGTCGTGACCGCCGTCCACGAGCTCCTCCCCTTCGACGACGAGGAACGCGCGATGGTGGACGCCGAGATCCGCGAGCTCGCAGACTGGCTCGGCGTAGGCTGGCCCCGTGCTGCTGAGTGATCGCGACATCCGCCTCGAAGTCGAGTCCGGGCGCATCGGCCTGTCCCCGTGGGACGCGCAGATGGTTCAGCCCTCCAGCGTCGACGTGCGGCTCGACCGCTACTTCCGACTGTTCGACAACCACAAGTACCCCTTCATCGACCCCGCGCAGGATCAGCCCGATCTGACCCGCCTCATCGAGGTCGACCCGACGGAGCCGTTCGTGCTGCATCCGGGCGAGTTCGCCCTCGGATCCACCTTCGAGCAGGTGAGCCTCCCGGACGACGTCGCGGCCCGCCTCGAGGGCAAGTCCTCGCTCGGCCGTTTGGGGCTCCTCACGCACTCGACCGCGGGCTTCATCGACCCGGGCTTCTCGGGGCACGTCACCCTCGAGCTCTCCAACGTCGCGACCCTTCCGATCACGCTGTGGCCCGGGATGAAGATCGGTCAGCTCTGCTTCTTCCGGCTCTCCTCGCCCGCCGAGAACCCCTACGGCTCCGGCCCGTACGGCAACCGCTACCAGGGCCAGCGCGGCCCGACCGCTTCCCGTTCGGCGCAGAACTTCCACCGCACCGACGTCGGCGAGACGGATGCCGGATCCCGCGGCGCTTGAGTACACCGAGGTACCCTGGGACGGGTGAGCAGCCAGACGCAGGAACCGACGTCCGACCGGCCCTCCGAGGAACCGGATCCGTCACCCCCCGCCGTCGCTGAGGACGACGCGCGTATCGCCCTGGACGGCTCCGGCGTCGAGGAGGAATCCTCCTACGACGACGCCGATCCCGGAACGGGGGTCGCGGCGGCGAAATCCCACATCCGGGCCACCCCGTGGGTGATCTGGCCGGCCGCGATCGTCGTCGCGATCTTCAGCTCCTTCGCCATCATCTTCCCGGCGGCCGCGGAGGCGGCGTTCGGCGCGATCCAGACGGTCGTCGTCAACACCTTCAGCTGGTACTACGTCCTCATCGCCGCATTCTTCGTCGTGTTCGCGGTGTTCATCGGCTTCAGCCGGTACGGCGACATCAAGCTCGGACGCGACGACGAGGAGCCGGAGTTCTCCTTCCTCAGCTGGGTGTCGCTCCTCTTCGCCGCCGGAATGGGCATCGGCCTGGTCTTCTACGGAGTCAGCGAGCCGCTCAGTCACTACATCGACCCGAAGCCCGGCGTCGCGGGCACCCCCGCGCAGCTCGCGCAGTCGGCGCTCACCCAGACCTATCTGCACTGGGGCGTGCACGCGTGGGCGATCTACGTCGTGGTGGGCCTCGCCCTGGCCTACGCGATCCACCGCCGCGGTCGTCCGCTGTCGATCCGCTACGCCCTCGAGCCGCTCATCGGTCGTCGGGTCAAGGGCGGCTGGGGCAACACGATCGACACGGTGGCCCTCGTCGGCACCCTCTTCGGCGTCGCGACCTCGCTCGGCCTCGGCGTGCTGCAGATCGGTGCGGGCCTCAACGCCGCCGGCATCATCGAGGAGCCCACGCTCGTCGTCCACGTCGCGATCATCACCGTGATCACCGTGGCGGTGCTCGGTTCGGTGCTCTCCGGCCTCACCCGCGGGATGAAGTGGCTTTCGACCGCGAACCTCATCCTCGCCGGCATCCTGCTGATCTTCATCCTCATCGCCGGCGACACCACCTACCTCCTGCGCGAGTGGGTGCAGTCGATCGGCGCGTACCTGCAGAACTTCATCGGCCTCAGCTTCTCGGTGAGTGCGTTCCAGGGAGAGGTCGGCCAGGAGTGGCAGGCCGCGTGGACGGCGTTCTACTGGGGCTGGTGGATCTCGTGGGCACCCTTCGTCGGCGTCTTCATCGCGCGCGTGAGCCGCGGGCGCACCGTGCGCCAGTTCGTCATGGGCGTCCTCATCGTCCCCACCCTCGTCGGCATCCTCTGGTTCGCCGTCCTCGGCGGATCGGCGATCAAGATCGAGATGGATCAGCCGGGGGCACTCGCCCCGGGCGGCGAGGTGGATGTCGAAGGCAGCCTGTTCGAGCTGTTCACGTACCTCCCCGGCACGCTGGCACTCACGATCGGCGCGATCGTCCTGGTCGCGATCTTCTTCGTCACCTCGGCCGACTCCGGGGCCCTCGTGATGGGGATGCTCGCCACGGGTGGAAACCCCGAGCCGTCCCGCCCGGTCCGCACGCTCTTCACCTTCGCCACCGCCATCCTCGCCGTCGCGCTCCTGATCGCCGGGGGCCTGAACGCCCTGCAGACCGCGGCGATCCTCATCGCCCTGCCGTTCAGCGTCGTGATGCTGCTGATGTGCTGGTCGACGATCATCGCCTTCCAGCGCGAGAGAAAGCTCTACGAACGAGCCCGTCGGCGCGAGTTCGTCGACCAGATCGGCGAGCACTACGGGCTCGAGGTCGAGTCGCCGAACGAGACCGGGCTGCGCTTCCCGTCGTGGCTGCGTCGGTCGCGGGCCCCGAAGTAGCGCTCAGTCCTTCAGGCGCTCCTGCGCCGCGCGCACCGGAAGAAGCATCACGAGTCCGAGCAGCAGCACGAGCACGATGCCGAGGATGCCGAAGGCCGCCGCGCCGCCGATGGTGACGAAGAGCGCGAACATCGTCGGAGCGAGGAACGACACCGCGCGCCCCGTCGTCGCGTAGAGACCGAAGACCTCGCCCTCGCGTCCCGGCGGGATGATGCGGGCGAGGAACGTGCGGGACGCGGACTGGGCGGGACCGACGAACAGGGTGAGCGCGAGGCCCGCGGTCCAGAAGACGATCTGTCCGCCGTCGCGGAGGAAGAACACCAGGAGGCCGGAGACCACCAGGCCCGTGAGGGCTGCGACGATCACGGGTTTCGCGCCGAGGCGGTCATCGAGCGCGCCCACGGCGATCGTCGAGATCCCCGCGACGACGTTCGCCGCGATGGCGAAGAGGATCACCTCGCCCGGCGAGAAGCCGAAGACGGATGCCGCGAGCACGCCGCCGAAGGTGAAGACGCCCGCGAGCCCGTCGCGGAACACGGCGCTGGCGAGGAGGAACCACACCGTCGGTCGCGATTCGCGCCACAGGCGCGCGACGTCGCGTCCGAGCCGCGCGTAGGAGGCGAAGAAGCCCACCTTCTCGCGGCGCGCGCCGGCCCCGCGGTACTCGGGCACGGCGAAGAGGACCGGGAGGGCGAACAGTCCGAACCACACCGCCGACACGATCATCGCGATGCGCACCGGGAGGCCGTTCTCGTCGGGCACGCCGAAGAGGCCCTGGATGAAGCCGAAGTAGACGATCAGCAGCAGCACGATGCCGCCGATGTAGCCCATGCCCCAGCCGAAGCCGCTGACCCGCCCGATCGAACGCGGGGTGGACACCTGGGAGAGCATCGCGTTGTAGTTGACGCCGGCGAACTCGAAGAACACGTTGCCCGCGGCGAGGAGGAACAGGCCGAGCCAGAGGAACGACGGGTCGGGCTCGACGAAGAACATCGCGGCGGTGAGGGCGACCACCACGTAGGTGTTCACCGCGAGCCAGAGCTTCCGCCGACCGGAGGTGTCCGAGCGCTGCCCGGTGATGGGGGCGAGGAGGGCGATGAGCAGGCCGGCGGCGGCGAGGGCCCAGCCGAGCTGCGCCTCCACGGTGCCCTCGGGCCCGAAGCTCGAGCTCGTCAGGTAGACGGCGAAGACGAAGGTCGTCACCACGGCGTTGAACGCCGCCGAGCCCCAATCCCACAGCCCCCAGGCGACGACGGCGCGTCGGCGCGTGCGTTCGGGGCGCGAGGGATCGGGCGTGGTGCGGTCGAGGTCTCCCGTGGCGCTCATGTCCGTCACGGTAGGCCGCGCGGGTGAACGCGCGGTGGCGCCGCGCCGGGTCGCAGCCCTGGCCGCCCGTGCAGGGGGACGGACATGCGCACGATGACGGACGAACCCCGGGTGCGGCATCCGTGATCCTGCACATCTCCGTGATCCTGCACGCGAGCCCGCGCCGCAGAAGTTGAGCCGGGTCGTATCAAGTTCATTTGACATGCAGAACGGGCGGGAGTAACGTTGAGCCATCGCGACTCAGGTTCCTCGGCAGAGGTCTGGGAACGCGAGCGGACTTCCATCAACCCCGGACCCACGGGTCCACACAGAAGGAGAGAAACACATGGCACGTGCTGTGGGCATCGACCTCGGAACGACGAACTCCGTCGTGAGCGTCCTCGAGGGTGGCGAGCCGAAGGTCATCGCCAACGCCGAAGGCTTCCGGACCACCCCTTCGGTGGTCGCCTTCACCAAGGACGGCGAGGTGCTCGTCGGTGAAACCGCCAAGCGCCAGGCCGTCACCAACGTCGACCGCACCGTCTCGAGCGTGAAGCGCCACATCGGCACCACGTGGGGCTTCGACGTCGACGGCAAGAAGTGGACGCCGCAGGAGATCTCCGCGCGCATCCTCCAGAAGCTCAAGCGCGACGCCGAGCAGTATCTCGGCGACACGGTGACGGATGCCGTCATCACCGTTCCCGCGTACTTCAACGACGCCGAGCGTCAGGCGACCAAGGAAGCCGGCGAGATCGCGGGCCTCAACGTCCTGCGCATCATCAACGAGCCGACCGCGGCCGCCCTCGCCTACGGTCTCGACCGCGGCAAGGAGGATGAGCTCATCCTCGTCTTCGACCTCGGTGGCGGAACGTTCGACGTCTCGCTGCTCGAAGTGGGCAAGGACGACGACTTCTCCACCATCCAGGTGCGCTCGACCTCCGGCGACAACCGTCTCGGCGGCGACGACTGGGATCAGCGTCTGGTCGACTACTTCATCAAGCAGTTCAAGGACACCACCGGTGTGGACGTCTCGGGCGACAAGATCGCGTTGCAGCGCCTGAAGGAAGCGGCCGAGCAGGCGAAGAAGGAGCTCTCCAGCTCCACCTCGACCTCGGTCAACCTCCCCTACCTGTCGCTCACCGACTCGGGCCCCGTCTCCCTGTCCGAGACCGTCACCCGGGCGAAGTTCGAGGACCTCACCAAGGACCTCCTCGACCGCACCAAGAAGCCGTTCGAGGACGTCATCCGCGAGGCCGGCATCAAGGTCGGCGACATCGACCACGTCGTGCTCGTCGGCGGATCGACCCGTATGCCCGCCGTCGCCGAGCTGGTGAAGAAGGAAGCCGGCAAGGAGCCCAACAAGGGCGTGAACCCGGACGAGGTCGTCGCCGTCGGTGCCGCCCTGCAGGCCGGTGTCCTCAAGGGCGAGCGCAAGGACGTGCTGCTGATCGACGTCACCCCCCTGAGCCTCGGCATCGAGACCAAGGGCGGCATCATGACCAAGCTCATCGAGCGCAACACCGCCATCCCGACCAAGCGGAGCGAGACCTTCACCACGGCCGACGACAACCAGCCGTCCGTGGCGATCCAGGTCTTCCAGGGCGAGCGCGAGTTCACCCGTGACAACAAGCCGCTCGGCACCTTCGAGCTCACCGGCATCGCCCCCGCCCCCCGCGGCATCCCGCAGGTGGAGGTCACCTTCGACATCGACGCGAACGGCATCGTGCACGTCTCGGCGAAGGACAAGGGCACCGGCAAGGAGCAGTCGATGACGATCACCGGCGGTTCGTCGCTGCCGAAGGACGACATCGAGCGCATGGTGCGCGAGGCCGAGGAGCACGCGGCGGAGGACAAGAAGCGCCGCGAGGCCGCCGAGGTCCGCAACCAGGCCGAGACCCTGGCGTACTCCATCGACAAGCTCATCAAGGAGAACGAGGACAAGCTCCCCGCCGACGTCAAAGAGTCGGTGCAGGCCGACGTCGACGCGCTGAAGACCGCGCTCGCCGGTGACGACGACGACGCGGTGAAGACCGCGTTCGACACGCTCAACGCGTCGCAGGGCAAGATCGGCGAAGCCATCTACCAGGCCTCGCAGGCGCAGGGCGAGCAGTCCGCGGACGCGCCGGCAGGCGAGTCCGCTGAGGGCACCTCCTCCACCGCGGATGAGGATGTCGTGGACGCCGAGGTCGTGGACGACGAGGACGAGAAGAAGTAATCATGACGGACAAGGACTTCGACAACGAGGTCCCCGGCGGCGAGGACCCGGAAGCGCAGGCTTCCGGGTCCGACCCGCAGGTGGGCCGGAACGACGACTACGCGGGCGACGGGAGCGTGCCCGGAGACGTCGACGGTGACGAGCTGACCGTCGACGACATCCTCGGCGCCGATCAGAACGTCGACGCCGCGGCGGAGGATGCCGTCCTCGCCGACCTCGAGTCGCAGCTGCTGGGCGACCTGAAGCGCCTGCAGGCCGAGTACGCCAACTACCGTCGACGCACCGAGGATCAGCGGGAGATCGAGATCGCTCGCGCCAAGGGGTCCGTCGCGAAGGGACTGCTGCCGGTCCTGGACGACCTCGACCGGGCCGCGAAGCACGGCGATCTCACCGAGGGCACCGCCTTCGCCGCCATCGCCGAGAAGCTCCGCGGCGTCGCCGAGCGGATGGGACTCGAGACCTACGGTGCCGCCGGCGAGGTCTTCGACCCGCAGCAGCACGAGGCGATCTTCCAGGCGCCGACCCCCGGTGCGACCGAGGCGACGATCCTCGAGGTGGTCGAGATCGGCTACCGCCTGGGTTCCGTCGAACTGCGACCGGCCAAGGTCGTCGTCGCGGTTCCGGCGGAGTAGACCGGAGGACACATGGCCAGTCAGGACTGGTTCGAGAAGGACTTCTACGCGACGCTCGGCGTGGCCAAGGATGTCACGGCATCCGATCTGAAGAAGACCTACCGGAAGCTCGCGCGCACGTATCACCCGGATTCCAATCAGGGCGACGCAAAGGCGGAGGCGAAGTTCAAGGAGATCAGCGAGGCGTACGCCGTGCTGTCCGACCCCGAGCAGCGTCAGGAGTACGACCAGATGCGCGCCATGGGCTCGGGCGCCCGCTTCACCGCGGGTGGCCAGGGTGCCGGCGGCTTCGAGGACGTCTTCAGCCAGTTCGGTCAGGGGCGGGGCGGCGGTCGCTATCAGGCGCAGGACTTCGAGGACATCTTCTCGATGTTCAACCAGGGCGGATCGGGTTTCGGTTCGGGCCGGTTCGGGCAGTCCACGGGCGGGTTCCGCGGCTACGGGGGACCCACCCGGGGCGCCGACGTCACCGCGCGCACGACGATCGACTTCGTCACCGCCACCAAGGGGGAGACCATCTCGCTGCAGGGCGAAGACGGCAAGCCGTTCAAGGTGAAGATCCCCGCGGGCGTCTCCGACGGTCAGAAAATCCGTCTGCGCGGCCGCGGCCGCCCGTCGCCGGACGGCGGGGAGAGCGGCGACGTGGTCGTCTCGGTCACGGTGCGCCCGCACCCGGTCTTCACGCGCGACGGGCTCAACCTGCGCGTGACCGTGCCGGTGACCTTCACCGAGGCGGCACTCGGCGCCACGATCGAGGTGCCGACCCTCGGCGGCGACCCGGTCAAGCTCCGCGTCGCGCCCGGGACCCCGTCGGGTCGCGTGCTGCGCGTCAAGGGGCGTGGCGTCCAGACCGCCAAGGGCCTCGGCGATCTCCTCGCCGAGGTGCAGGTGGCCGTGCCCACGCACCTCGACGACCGCGCGCGCGAAGCGCTGGAGAAGTTCCACGAACTCGAGCCGAAGGAGAACCCGCGCGCCGACCTCATGGCCAAGGCACGCGGCTGAGAGGAGGCGGAGTGAACGAGCAGATCGACGACGAGGCCCCGATCTTCGCGATCGCCGTGGCCGCGGAGCTGTCGGGCATGCACCCGCAAACCCTCCGACAGTACGACCGGCTCGGTCTCGTCGTCCCCGCCCGCACCCAGGGCGGGTCGCGTCGATACTCCCTCCGCCACGTCGAGCAGCTGCGGGAGGTCGCCCGGCTCTCCGCGGACGGCATGAGCCTTCCCGCGATCGCCCGACTCATCTCGCTCGAACAGCAGGTGCACGACCTGCGTCGCCGCGTCCGCGACCTCGAGCAGCAGCTCGATCGCGAGCGCCAGTCGCGCCCTGGCGCCCGCGTCTTCGCCGCCGGGGCATCCGGCTCCGTCGTCACGCTTCGACACGGCGCGCGCGTGCGCCGCGCCACCGAACTCGTCGTGTGGCGCCCGCGCCCGGCCCCGCTCGACGAGGACCCGCGCCGCGACGTCTGAACGGATCAGGCCACGCCGCGGTGGCGGCGGAACAGCTCCCAGTCGGCGTGGGAGAGCGCGGCGTAGGCGTGCGACCACTCCAAGATCGCCTCGCCCGCCACGCGGCCGCCACCGAGGTACCCGGAGACGATCGCCGCGGTCGGCGACTGCCCGTGCGCACGCGCGAGGGTCGCCGCGCAGGCCTGGGCGTACCAGACGAAGGAGGTGTCCTCGAGGGTGTCGGTGTCGAAGCCGCCCTTCTTGTCGTGGAACTGGCGCACGTAGAACGACCGCTCCGCCTCGATGTCCGACGGGATGCCGGAGAGATGGCCGAGGAACGGATCCGACACCGCCTGCAGCACACGCTGCATCGCCACGACCCGGCCGCCGTCGCGGAACCGATCGATGTACCGCGAGACCCCGGACGGCTGCTCCGCGCCGCCGTACTGGATCAGCACGCTCGGCCCGGCCTCCTTCGCCTGCAGGATCAGCGCGTTGCCGTCGCCGTCCTCGAGGGCGATCAGGTAGCACCGCGTGCCGACGCTCCCCACCCCCACGACCCGACGGACGACGTCGGCGATCGCGTACTTCTGCAGCAGGACCCGGATGTCGACGTTCGCCGAGGCGAGGTACGCCGCGTAGAACGCCAGCGCGTTCCGCTCGATCGCCGGCTCCACGTGCGTCATCGTCGGCGCCTGTTCGACGAACGTGAGCCTGCCGTTCTCGGCGCGGACGGTGAGCTTACGCGCCGCCCGCGCGGACGTCCGCCGGTCGGCATCCTTCACCGCCGCCTGGATCGCCGCCTGCGTCTCGGCGTCCACCGCGCGCTCGGCGGCCACGGCGTCGAAGTGGTCGTAGTAGCGCTTCAACGGACTCCGCTGCACGCCGCCGCGCAGCGACCGCGCGTAGGTGCGGACGGCGCGGAGCGCGGCATCCGTCACCACCTTCTCGTCCCGGGAGGCGGATGCCCCGGCGATGACGATGCTCGCCACCAGACGCTTGAGGTCCCACTCGAACGGCGCCCACGCCGACTCGTCGAAGTCGTTCAGGTCGAACACGAGCGTCCGCTGCGGCGAGGCGAAGAGGCCGAAGTTCGCCACATGAGCATCACCGCACGACCCGACCGACAGTGTCGTCCCGGGCGAGCGCGCGAGGTCCGCAGCCATGAGTGCCGCCGTCCCCCGGTAGAACGCGAAGGGGCTCTCGGCCATCCGCTCGGTGCGGATCGGGACGAGCTCGACCACGCGCGAGGCATCCTGTGCGTCGAGGATCGACATCGGATCCCGCGCGCCGGCGGGGAGGTCCGCCAACCGCTCGCGCGGCACCTCGGCGCGCGCCGCGCGACCCGCCTCGACCTGCGCCGCGAGCGACGGGGGAGGAGCCCAGGCGTCGGCGACCGGACTTGATCGTTCGGTTGTCATGGGGTCAGTGTGGCACCGCGCACCGCCGGTGCGACATGCTGCGCCGGGTGATCCGGAGGGTGAAATCCCCGGTCGTGCCGCAGGGGATCGATAGCCTGGCGATGTGACGCCACCCCCCACCCGAACGGATGCCGCGCCCCGACGCGGAATGACCCTGGAGAGGTGGCACGACATCACCTCCTGGCCGCTCATCGTGGCGTCGCTGCTGTTCATCGTCGCCTACTCGTGGCAGGTCATCGCCGATCTGCAGGGAACCGCCTATCTCGTCGCGCGCCTCGTGATGGGGATCACCTGGGCCGTCTTCGTCGTCGACTACCTGGTGCGGCTTGCGATTGCGAAGCCGCGCGGCGTGTGGTTCCGCCGCCACATCTTCGACCTGCTGGTCGTCAGTGTGCCGGCGCTGCGGCCGCTGCGCCTCCTCAAGGCGCTGACGCTCGTCCACGTGCTGCAGCGCACGGCAGGCACTGCGCTGCGGAGCCGCATCGCGATCTACGGCATCGGCGCCGCCCTCGTGCTCATCTGGATCGCCGCGCTCGCGGTCCTCGAGGCCGAACGTGGTGCTCCGGGTGCGAACATCGAGAACTTCGGGGATGCCGTCTGGTGGGCGTTCGTGACCATCACCACCGTCGGGTACGGCGACTTCTACCCGGTGACCGCGTGGGGGCGCTTCGTGGCGGTGCTCCTCATGCTCGGCGGCGTGGCCGTGGTCGGTGTGGTCACGGCGACGCTCGCCTCGTGGGTGCTCGAGCGCGCCGCGCAGGGCCACGAGGACCAGGAGCCCGCGACGCGCGCGCAGTTCCGTCTCATCGCCGAGAAGATCGACGAGCTCCGCGGGGCGCCCCCGGTGTCCGGGTCCGCGGACGACGAAGGGCCGGTCCCCGACGGACCGGCCCCCCGAGCATCCTGATCAGCCGAGCAGCTTGGCCTTGGCGGCGGCGAACTCGGCGTCGGTGAGAATCCCGGCTTCCTTCAGCGATCCGAGCTTCTGCAGCTCGGCGACGAGGTCGACGCCGCCCGCGGCGGGAGCCGGGGCCGGGGCCGCGGCGGGTGCCTGCGCGGCCTGCGCCTGAGCGACGGCCTGGGCCGCGGCCTGCTCCATCGCGATCTGCTGCTGCTGCGCCTCGTAGGCCTGCTGCTGCTGGCTGTCGTACGCCTTCTGCTGCTGGCGTCGCTGCATGCCGCCGGAGACGGCGCTGGCCGTCCCGGCGACGACGGCCGTGCGCGCGGCGAGCCCGATCAGCCCGGGGCGTCCCATTCTCCGCATCATGATGCGTCCTCCTCGTCGTCGACGTTCGCCGTCAGGAAGGCGTTGACGATCGGTGCCGGGATCGACTCCCGCGCGATGACCGCCCCGCCCGCGTCGTACAGGGCCGACGCGAAGGCCTTGGCCCACAGCAGCTCCACCACGAGGATGGCCGCCGAGGTGCCGGGCGCGACGTTCGCCGCGAGCTCCTCGATGTCGTCGATCCCCGCGAGCCCGGCCAGGTCGAGGGACGGCACGTCGCCGTCGTCCGTCGTGTCGGACAGCTCCAGGACCTCCAGCTCGCCCTCCGGCGAGCGACGCGCGTACACCAGGTCCAGCACGTTGACGGTGCCGGCGGCGACGAGATCGTCGATCGCCTGGAGGATCGCCGGGCCCGGGCGGTCTCCGTCGAAGGAGACGGCGTAGAACTCGATGGGTCCGTAGTCGAAAGTGGTCATGCCCGCTCCTCCGTGGTCATGCTCAGGCGAGGGCCTTGGCCTTGAGGGCGTCGAACTCCGCTTGCGTGATGGTACCGGCATCCAGGAGCGCCTTGGCCTTGGCGATGTCGTCGCTCGGGCTGGAGGTCCCGGCGGCGCTCCGGATGTACTCCGCCTGCTGTTCGCGCAGCGCGGCGGCCTGGGCGACCGACCGCTCCTGCATGCCGCGTCCGCGGGCGATGAGGTACACCAGCGCGGTGAGGAACGGGATGAAGATCAGGAACAGGATCCACACCGCCTTCCAGCCGCCGGCCAGGGAGTGGTCGCGGAAGATGTCCGCAAGGATCGAGAACACCACCATCAGGTAGGCGGCGAACACGAAGATCCAGAAGAGCCAGGCGATGAAGCTCCAGAGGTCCATGACTTCCCTCTCTCGGGGCGGACCGGAGCGTCCGCCGTCGAATCGAATCTACGGGCCGGGGGCGGCGCGCTCGTCACCCCACCGGGGTGAGACCGGCCGGCCCCCGCCATCACGCGGCGGGGACGCGGTTGACGGAGACGACCTCGACGCGCAGGTCGTCCAGCATCCGCAGGAGTCCCAGCAGCGCGGCCTGATCCACCACGGCGCCGCGGACCGATGTCGTGCCGTCGCCGCGATCTTCGACGGTGAAGCCGTCGAGTGCGCCGGCGAGCGCCGGGCCGAGCGTGCCGCGCACGACGATGTCCACCACGTGCTCCGTCATGGAGCCTCCTTCCCGTCGGCCGCGCGGACGCGGTGCGGATAGCGCAACGATGCCCGCCCGGCGCTCGATCCGCCGTCACCCCTGTGGGATGATTCCTCCGAGGAGCAAGGGGAACTGGGAAGGCCCGCGATGCCCGATTCGCATCCCGCACCGCCGCACGCGGTGGACAGGCCCGCGTTGCGGAGGCGGCTCGACGTTGGCGTCCGCTCGCCTCTCACGCTCCTGGTCGCGCCCGCCGGTGCCGGTAAGACCGTCCTCCTGGCCCAGTGGGTGAAGAGCCGCCCCGATCTGACCGTCGCGTGGTTCCACTTCACGGCCGCGGATGCCGACCCCGCCCATTTCGCCGAGCGCCTGGTCGCGGGGCTCGAGGCGAGGCATCCGGCGTTCGCCGACCTCGACGCCCCACCGGGCGAGGCGCGAGGTGGACTCGGTGCCGCCCTCGTCGACTCGCTGGTGGTCGCCCTCTCGGAGCACGACGGCGAGATCGTCCTCGTCTTCGACGACTTCCACCTGCTTCCCCGCCGCGAGATCGCCGACGACCTCTGGCGGCTCGCGGCGCGCCTGCCTCCGCACGCGCACATGATCGTCTCCTCGCGCGTCGACCCGGGGCAGCGCTGGAGCGCCCACCGCCTGGCTCACGCTCTGGTCGAGATCCGACAGGGGGACCTCGCCTTCGACGACGACGAGACCTCTCGTGTGCTCGGTGCGCTCGCGGGAGGCGGCGTGTCCGATGCCGTCTCCCGCGCCATCCGCGAGCGTACGGAAGGCTGGGCTGCGGGCGTGCAGCTGGCGGGACTCAGCCTCCGCTTCCGGTCGGACGCGGTCGCGCTCGCAGACGCCTTCCGCGACAGCGACCGCCTCGTCGTCGACTACCTCTCCGAGGAGGTGCTGGACGCCCTCCCCGGGGAGCGGCGTCGCGCGTTGCTGTGCCTCTCGGTCGCCGACGAGCTGACCGGGCCCCTCGCGCAGGCCCTCTGCGACGTGGAGGACGGCGAGGCCCTGCTGCAGTCCCTCGTGCGCGAGTCCCTCTTCATCGTGCCGGTCGCAGAGACAGTCGGCGCGTACCGCTTCCATCACCTCATCCGCGACGTGCTGCGCTACCGCCTCCGCGCCGAAGATCCGGGCGCGGAAGCGGTCCTCCTCACGATCGCCGCGGACTGGTTCGTCGGCGTCGGCGACGCTGCATCGGCGATCGAGATGCTTCTCCGCGCGCGGGCTTGGGACCGGGCGCTCGCCCTGATCCTCGGCCGGGGTCGCGACGTGTACGAGAGAGGACAGACCGCCACGGTGGCGCGGTGGCTGTCGACGGTGCCGTCCGATGTCCGTCGCCGCCACGCGCACGCGGAGGCGCTGTACGCCGTGAACCTGGGCATGTCGGGCAGCGCCGCGGAGGGCGAGGCGCTCGCGCGTGGGCTGCTGCTGGACGGCGTGGAGCCGGGCGTCGAGCTGGTCCTCCGCACCTTCCTTGCCGGCGCGGTGCAGTTCCGCCCCCACCCCGAGGGTCACCTCGCCGAGGCCCGCTGGGTTCTGACGGCTCTCGACGCCGATCCCGACATCGAGACGCCTTCCCTCATGGGCCTCGGGCACCCGACGCTCCTGCGCACCCTCGCCCTGCTCAGCGGCGGGCGGGCGCTGTTCTTCCTCGGGCGGATCTCGGACGCCCGCGGGTGGCTCCAGCGCGCGACGACCTCACCGGGCGGCCGGTATCCGCCCTATCGGATCCACGCCCTCGGCTCGCTCGCGCTGCTGGAGGCGATCGCGGGGCACCTGCGCGTCGCGGGCGAGCTGGCCGCCGAAGCCCTCGGGCTCGCCGCCGACACCGATCTGCTCGCGCACCCGGCCCCTGCCGATGCCTTCCTCGCACGCGCGGTCGTGGCCGTTCAGCGCGGCGAGCCGGACCGCGGTGCCTTGGCGTGGGAGGAGGCGATGCGGCGCGCCGAGGCGAACCGGCGGGACTCCCTGGCGTGGGTCGGGTACGCGGTGGGGCGCCTGATCGACCTGACATCGGTCGGCGAGCGCGTCGAGCCGGAGGGGATCCCCGTGCCGATGGCGAGAGCGATCATCGACGTCGTCCGCTACCGACTCGCGCGCGAAGCGGGAGACCCGTCCCCCGCCGTGCCACCGCAGAGGACGTGGTCGTCGCTGGCGTTCGAGGAGATCGCCTCGCTGCTCGCCCGCGGGCATGGTGCCGCCGCCGCCGCGCGCCTCGACGAGCTCGCGATCGACGTCGCCACCGCCGACCCGACGACCATCGTCGAATACGCGCTGTGCAGCGCGTGGGCGGCCGCGCTCGGGGGACGGATGCCGCTCGCACAGGCCCATCTGCGCGCGGCCCTCGCCGTCGGGGAGCGCGAGGGGCTCACGCACGGATTCCTCCGCGCGGGCGACGAGGTCCTCGCGCTCGTCGCGGCGCTGCCCGGGGAACCGGGCGGGTTCCGCCGACAGATCCTCGAGCGGGCTCGGCGTCGGGTTCCGAGCGCGGACGACGCTCTCGTCGAGCCGCTGACCTCACGCGAGCAGGAGCTGCTGGCCTACCTTCCGACGCGGCTGACCAACGTCGAGCTCGCGCAGCGCTGCTACGTCTCGGTCAACACCATCAAGACCCATGTGTCGCACATCTACCGCAAGCTCGGGGTGCAGGGGCGCAGCGCCGCCGTCGCGCGCGCCGTCGAGCTGGGCCTGCTGCCGGAGACCGCGATCGAGCTGCATCCGACCGCGCGCTGAGGCTCAGGCCGGGTCTATCCGCAGCATGCCGGGCGTCTCGCCCGCGGAAAGGTCGTCCACGACGCGCAGCGTGCGCACCAGATCGTCGACGGCGGAGATGAAGATTCCGAACCGCTCGCGGTCGGGGGACATCGCCGAGACCGTCACCAGGTGGGTGCCGGTGTCCCACGTGTAGGTCGCCGTCGGCGAGCCGCGCCGCTCCGGGTCCATCGGGTTCGGCGCGCCGAAGGGGAGCTCGAGCTTCTCGCCGGTGCCGAGGTGCGGGCTTCGGAAGTCCTCGGTGTCGTCGAACTCCATCGGCATCATCGCCCGCGCCGCCCGCACCTGCGGCGTCGCCTCCTGGAGCTGTGCGATGACCACGCCCAGTTCGGGATCGGCCTTCCACACCCACGCGAGCATCCGTCCCGCCATCCGTCGCATCAGCAGGGGCGCGGCCTGGCTCGCCGCCCACGCGGCGACCGAGCTGCCGGGGCGCTCGGTCGCGCCGATCGCCGAGTTCGCCTGGGTGAGCAGCATCCGGATCGCCGCCTTGCGGTGACGCCGGCCGCGGAACCCGAAGGATCCGGTCACCGGAACCCACAGGGTCGTGTCGGCGTGCGCGTCGAGTCGGGACATCGCCCCAGCCTAAACGGGGAGTCTGAACCCCTCCGGTACAGTGGGACCGCGCTTCAGCCATCCCCCGAGCGCCCCGCCGCACAGACAGGCCCCGCACCCGTGACCGACCCTGCGACGACCGACGACACCGCCGCCTCCGGGCGCCCGTTGAGGATCCTCATCGGCGCCGACACCTTCCTCCCGCACGTCAACGGAGCCGCGCGCTTCGCCGAGCGGCTCGCCGCCGGCCTCGTGGCGCGCGGCCACGACGTCCACGTGATGGCCCCGAGCGACGGTCACCGCAACCACGGGACCCGCACCGAGGTGATCGAGGGTCAGCCGATGACGATGCACCGCCTGCCGTCGTACCGGTACCTCCCGCACGACTGGCTGACCTTCGTTCTGCCGTGGCGCTCGAAGTACTACGCCCGGAAGGTCCTCGACACGGTGCGACCGGATGTCGTGCACATCCAGTCGCACATCGTCATCGGGCGGGGCCTGACCCGCGAGGCGCGCAAGCGCGGCATCCCGGTCATCGCGACGAACCACGTCATGCCCGAGAACATCCTCGACTTCACGCTGCTCCCGGATGCCCTCAACCGCGTCGTGGTGAAGCTCGCATGGGCCGACGCGCAGCGGACCTTCGCGATGACGCGCGCCGTGACCACGCCGACCCGCAACGCCGCGACCTTCCTCGAGCAGACGATCGACGTCTCCTCCGTCATCCCGATCAGCTGCGGAATCGACGCCGCCCAGTACACCGCCGATCTCACCCCGCGGGACGCGAACCGTCTCGTCTTCGTCGGGCGTCTCACGACCGAGAAGCAGATCGACGTCGTCCTCCGAGCGATCGCGGCGCTGGACCCCGCCCTCGCGGTGAGCTTCGACGTCGTCGGCAACGGCGACCAGCGCCGGAACCTCGAGCAGCTGGCCGCAGAGCTCGGCATCGCCGACCGCGTGCGGTTCCACGGTCACACCACCGACGCCGAGCTCCGCGGGTTCCTCACCCACGCCTCGGCGTTCGTCATCGCCTCGATCGCGGAACTGCAGTCCATCGCCACGATGGAGGCCATGGCCTCGGGCCTTCCCGTCGTCGCCGCCGACGCGGTCGCCCTGCCCCACCTCGTCCACGACGGCGAGAACGGGTACCTCTTCCGGCCCGGCGACGTGGACGACCTCGCCGCGAAGCTCACCGCGGTGCTCACGCTGAGTCCCGCCGAGCGGGAGCGCATGCAGAAGGCCTCCCTCGACGGGGTGAAGGTCCACGACATCCGACGCACGCTCGAGACCTTCGAGGCGCTGTATCGCGACGAGCCCCTGCCGGTCTAGGCCACCCGTGCACGTCGTGTTCTTCGGCGACCAGCACGTCGAATCCTTCGGCGGGGCGCAGGTGTCGATGCGGCTCCAGCGCCGGTTCCTGGAGCGCGACGGTCACACCGTGACCGTCGTCGCCCCGCGCATGCACGGTCCGCGCGGGCGCGCCGTGGCCCCCGACGAGGCGTTCGTCGACCTGCCGTCGGTGCCGATCACGCCCGACCGCGAGTACTCCCTGACGTGGCCGGGTCGGCGCACCGACGTGTGGCTCGACCGGGCGATGAGACGCCGCCCACCGGTGGACATCGTGCACGTGCAGGCCGACTTCTGGGGTGCCTTCATCGGGCACCGCTTCGCCGAGCGGCACGGCCTCCCGGTCGTCCAGACCCTGCACAACCGCGTCGACGTCGGCATCGAGGCGACGACGCCGTTTCCGAGGGCCGTGCTCCGGGTCCTCAACGCGTGGGAGCGCCACGCGCTGCGGGCATGGGAGCGCCGCGCCGTCGGAGACATCCCGCGCGGGCACGACGGGTGGGCCTACCTCCGCCGCCTCGCCGTGCAGTCGGATGCCGTCACCGCGCCGTCCGCGCACTTCGCCCGACGACTCGAAGCCCACGGCGTGGCGCCGCGCGTCGACGTGATCTGGAACGGCATCGACGACGACGTCCTGGACGCCGCGCTCGCCGAGGAGCAGGGGGCGTCGCAGAGGCCGGAGGCCGGGCCCCTGCTCGTCTGGATGGGACGCATGAGCCCGGAGAAGCGCCTGCTGCCCTTCCTCGAGGCCGTCGCGCGGTCGGGGATTCGCGCGCGCGTCGAGGTGCTCGGCGGCGGCGGCCAGCGCCGCGCGGCGGAGCGGCTCGTCGCACGGTCGACGCCCGCGGCATCCGTCGTCTTCTCCGGTCGTCGCCCCTACGGCGACTCGCTCGCGCGGCTGCGAGCCGCCGATGCGCTCGTGCAAACGTCCATCGGGTTCGAGACGCAGGGCATGACCCCGTTCGAGGCGGCGGCCCTCGGCACGCCCTCGATCGTGAGCGACCCGGACATCGCCCGCGAGCTCGGCAGCGGATTCTGGGCGGTCGGCGGAGGAGTGGATGCCCCACCGCAGGCCGCCGACGCCTCGGTCGACGCCCTCGCCCGCACCCTCCAAAAGGCGGTGGCCGACATCGACGCCGGCCGCGCGGTGCCGGCGAACCCGACGGTGCGCGAGCGCTTCCGGCAGAGCTCCCGCACCGCCGCGATGCTCGAGGTGTACGAGCGCGTGCTCCGCGGCTGAGGCGAGAGTCCCGCCCCTGGGATCACGGGATGCGGGACCAATCGGTGGGGATGCGGCGGTAGCCGTCGTTCCGCAGGGCGCGGACGGTGCCGACGACGCCAATCGCGGAGAGGACGATCAGAATCAGGATGAGAATCATGGCAGAAAAGCTACGCCGCTTGGATTTCCGCCATGAGTGGCAGACGTGCCGGTGTCCGCAGGAAAACTGCCAATGCGCGACGGGCAATAGAGTGCGGGGATGACCGAGGAACAGCGCCGACCACGTCCGTTCCGGCCGTTCAGCGGCCGCGGCCGGAGGCCCGCCGCCCCGGCGGCGCCTCCGCCCCCGCCCCCGGCGCTGTCGCCGAGCCTGCGGGTCCTCGTCGGCCTCGCCGCGGCCGTCGTCGTCCTCGCCGGGCTCTTCGTCGCGCGCGAACTCGTCGGCCCCCTCGTGCTCGCGGCGGTGATCGTCATCATCTGCCACCCGGTGCGGCATCCGCTCGAGAGGCTCGGCTGGCCACGCTGGGCGGGGACGACCGCCGTCATCGTCGTCGCCTACCTCATCCTCGGCGTGCTCGGATGGCTGCTGTACTTCGCGGGCGTGCAGTTCGTCGGGCTCGTGACCGACTATGCCGACGACCTGCAGGCGACCGCGCAGTCGGTCATCGCCTGGCTCGGCACCGTGGGGTTGGACGAGCAGGCGTCGGATGCCGCGGCCTCGCTGCTGCAGCCCTCGACGATCCTGTCGTTCGTGACGTCGCTCAGCGGCACGGCGATCGGCGTGCTGACCGCCCTCTTCTTCGTGATCGCCTACGTGATCTTCATGGCCGCGGACGGCGCCCGCTACGGTCGCGCCCAGCGGTCCTTCGGCGGGACGGCCGGGGGCCCCCTGCGCCGCTTCCACCGCTTCAACATCGGCGTGCGCCGCTACTACGTCGTCAACGCCAGCTTCGGTGCCGTGGTCGCGATCATCGACGGCCTCGCGCTGTGGGCGCTCGGCGTCCCGGCCCCGGCGGTCTGGGCGATCCTCGCGTTCGTGACGAACTTCATCCCCAACATCGGCTTCGTCATCGGTCTCGTCCCGCCCGCGCTCCTCGCCCTCGTCGTCGGCGGGTGGCCCCTCATGCTCGCCGTCGTCGCCATCTACTGCGTCGTGAACGTGACACTGCAGGTGCTCATCCAGCCGAAGTTCGTGAGCGACGCGGTGAGCCTCAGCCTCACCCTGAGCTTCTTCTCGGTCATCTTCTGGACGTTCATCATCGGACCGCTCGGGGCGATCCTCTCCATCCCGCTCACCCTCGCGGTCCGCGCCCTCGTGCTGGAGGGCGATCCGGGGTCGCTGTGGCTCCGGTGGCTCTCGGGCGACACCGTCACCTCGCGATCCGACGCCACCCGGCCGGGTCGCCTCTAGGCCACCCGGTACCGTCCCGCGACGGGGAGTGGCAGGATGAGTGTGCACCACGTGAAACTGCCACCGATCACCGGGAGCGTCATGGAGACCGTCGCCGTCATCGTCCAGGACGGATTCGCGCCGTTCGAGTTCGGTCTCGCCTGCGAGGCGTTCGGCCTCGACCGCTCGGACGACGGCATCCCGAACTTCGACTTCCGCATCGTCGCGGTCGAGCCGGGGCTGATCCGCAGCAACATGTCGTTCTCGATCACGGTCGAGCACGACCTCGCCTTCGCCGATGAGGCCGATCTCGTCGTCGTCACGCCGGTGCCTCGCGCGAGCTGGGGCGTGATCGATCCGCGCATCGCCGCGGTGATCCAGCGCGCGGTCGACCGCGACGCGTGGGTGCTGAGCGTCTGCAGCGGATCGTTCGTGCTCGCGGCGTCCGGCGCGCTGGACGGGCGCCGGGCGACGACGCACTGGAGGTACGCCGCCACGATGGCGGAGATGTACCCCGAGATCACGGTCGACCCCGATGTGCTCTACGTGCAGGACGGGCGCGTCATCACCAGCGCGGGAACCGCGGCCGGCCTCGATGCATGCCTCCACCTCCTTCGCCAGGAGCTCGGTCCGGAGGCGACCAACCAGATCGCGCGGCGCATGGTGGTCCCGCCCCAGCGCGACGGCGGACAGGCGCAGTTCATCGCCCACCCGCTGCCGGTCGCCGCCTCGCACTCGCTCGCACCCGTTGCGGACTGGATGGTGGAGAACCTCGACCGCGACCTGTCGGTCGACCAGCTCGCCGCGCGCGCCCACATGTCGGCCCGCACGTTCGCCCGACGGTTCAAGGCCGACTTCGGCGCGACGCCGGCGGCGTGGCTCGGCCGCCAGCGGATCCTCCACGCCCAGCGCCTGCTCGAGCGCACCGACTGGGGGCTGGACCGCATCGCGGACGAGTGCGGGTTCGGCTCAGCCGCGGTGCTGCGGCAGAACTTCGCCCGGATGCTGGGGACCACCCCCACCGCGTACCGGGCCCGCTTCGCGTGCGTCGAGGAGGGTGCGTCCTTCTCCATTGCCGGCTGACCTCCGCGGTGGTAAAGTTGAGTCAGCACGACTCAACTTTGAGTCGGCAGAGATTTCAGGAGACAAAATGAACGCCACGCAGATGCCCGGGCAGGAGGAGGCGCAGAGCGCCCTCGAGCAGTTCGGGATCAACCTCACCGACCGCGCACGCGCGGGCAAGCTCGACCCCGTCATCGGCCGGGACAGTGAGATCCGACGGGTCAGCCAGGTGCTCACCCGCCGCACCAAGAACAACCCCGTCCTCATCGGCGAACCCGGCGTCGGAAAGACCGCCGTGGTCGAGGGCCTCGCCCAGCGCATCGTCGCGGGCGACGTCGCCGAATCGCTCAAGGACAAGGAGCTCGTCACGCTCGACATCTCGGCGCTCGTCGCCGGCGCGATGTACCGCGGCCAGTTCGAGGAGCGCCTGAAGAGCGTCCTGAAGGAGATCACCGAGTCCGACGGCACCATCATCACGTTCATCGACGAGCTGCACGTGCTCATGGGCGCCGGCGGCGGGGAGGGCTCGGTCGCGGCATCCAACATGCTGAAGCCGATGCTCGCCCGCGGCGAGCTGCGCCTCATCGGGGCGACGACGCTCAACGAGTACCGCGAGTTCATCGAGAAGGACGCCGCTCTCGAGCGTCGCTTCCAGCAGGTCTACGTCGGCGAGCCGAGTGTCGAGGACACCGTCGCGATCCTGCGCGGACTCAAGGAGCGCTACGAGGCGCACCACAAAGTCGCCATCGCGGATGCCGCCCTCGTCGCCGCGGCGTCCCTCTCGCACCGTTACATCCCGAGCCGTCAGCTGCCGGACAAGGCCATCGACCTCATCGACGAAGCCGCCTCCCGCCTACGCATGGAGATCGACTCGGCGCCGCTCGAGATCGACGAGCTCCGCCGCCACGTCGATCGCCTGAAGCTCGAGGAGCTCGCGCTGAAGAAGGAGAAGGACGACGCCTCCAAGGAGCGTCTCGCCGTCCTGCGCGAAACACTGGCGACGGAGCAGCAGCGCCTCGACGAGCTGCAGGCGCGCTGGGAGCGCGAGCGCGCGTCGCTCAACCGGGTCGGCGATCTGAAGACCCAGCTGGACGCCGCCCGCATGGAGGCCGAGCGCGCCCAGCGCGAGGGAAACCTCGAGAAGGCCTCGCGGCTGCTGTACGCCGAGATCCCGGCGCTCGAGCGTCAGCTCGTCATCGCCGAGCGCGAGGAGCCGACGGGCGAGCGCATGGTCAACGACCAGGTCACCGACGAGGACATCGCCGCCGTGATCGCCGCGTGGACCGGCATCCCCGTCGGCCGGCTGCTGCAGGGCGAGACCGAGCGGCTGCTGCACCTCGAGGCCGAGCTCGGCAAGCGCCTGATCGGCCAGAAGGAGGCCGTGAAGGCGGTGTCGGATGCCGTCCGTCGCTCGCGCGCGGGCATCAGCGACCCGAATCGCCCCACCGGTTCGTTCCTCTTCCTCGGCCCCACCGGTGTCGGCAAGACGGAGCTGGCGAAGGCGCTCGCGGAGTTCCTCTTCGACGACGAGCACGCCATGGTCCGCATCGACATGTCGGAGTACGGCGAGAAGCACTCCGTCTCGCGCCTGGTCGGGGCCCCTCCCGGATACATCGGGTACGAGCAGGGCGGTCAGCTGACCGAGGCCGTGCGGCGGCGTCCGTACTCGGTCGTGTTGCTGGACGAGGTCGAGAAGGCCCACCCCGAGGTCTTCGACGTGCTCCTGCAGGTCATGGACGACGGGCGCCTCACCGACGGGCAGGGTCGGACGGTCGACTTCAAGAACGTCATCCTGATCCTCACCTCGAACCTCGGCTCGCCGATCCTCATCGACCCGACGCTGGCCATGGACGTCAAGCGCGACCAGGTGCAGGCGCTCGTCCGTCAGGCCTTCAAGCCCGAGTTCGTCAACCGTCTCGATGACATCGTGATCTTCCAGGCGCTCACCGAAGACGACCTCTCGCAGATCGTCGAGCTCACCGTCGACGCGCTGCAGCGGCGGCTCAAGGACCGGCGTCTGACGCTCGCGGTGACCCCGGACGCTCGGGCCTGGCTCGCCGAGCGCGGATACGACCCGGTGTTCGGGGCGCGGCCGCTCCGTCGTCTCATCCAGTCCGAGATCCAGGATCGCCTCGCCATGGCGCTGCTGTCCGGCGGAGTCCGCGACGGCGACCTCGTGCGGGTGGACGTCGACGCCTCGGGAGCGCAGCTCGCGCTCTCCAGCGAAGGCCCGGCTGTTCCGGCCGGCGGGGGCGCGTCGGTGGACGCGGACGACGACGTGATCGAGGCGGAGCTGCTCGAGGACTGAGCCGTCAGGGCGCCACGGGCGTGACGGGCGCGCGCCGACGGTACGGTCGACACATGCTGGTGCGCGGGCTCTGGGGCTCCACTCATCCCGGGCCGACCCTCGTCGTCACGGTGCTCGCCCTCGCGCTCGGTGTGGCGGCAGGAGTGGATGCCGGGCGCCTCGCTCTGCTCGGTGTCGCCGTGTTCGCCGGTCAGGTGTCGGTCGGCATCTCCAACGACGCGATCGATGCGGCGCGCGACCGCGCGGTCGGACGCGCCGACAAGCCGATCGCGACAGGGGAGGTCTCCGAGCGGGCCGCGTGGACCGCGGCGTTCATCGCGCTGGGGCTGGCGCTGGCGCTGTCGGTGCCGCTCGGCGCGGGCATGCTCGCCGCCCACGCCGTCGCGCTCGCCTCGGCATGGGCGTACAACGCCGGGCTCAAGGCGACACCGTTCTCGCTCGTCCCCTTCGTCGTGAGCTTCGGGCTCTTCCCGTCGTTCGCGACGCTGTCGGCGCCGGGCGGCACGCTCGCGCCCGTCTGGGTGAGCATCGCCGGTGCGGCCCTGGGCGCGGCCGTGCACCTCACGAACGTGCTCCCCGACCTCGACGACGATGCGCGCACGGGCATCCGTGGACTTCCCCACCGGCTCGGCGCTCGCGTGTCGACGGTTCTCGCCGCGCTCGGCATCCTCGTCGGGGCGACGGCGGTGCTCGTCGGCCCGGTCATCGCCGGGGTCGCGCCGGTCGTCCCCGTCGTGGCGTGGGCGTTCTTCGCCGCGGTGGCCGTCGTCGCCGTCGCCGCGGTCGTGCTCGCGCTCACGCGGAGCCCGCACCGGGTTCTGTTCCGCCTGACGATGCTCGCCGCCCTCCTTCTCGCCGTGCAGCTCGTCGCCACCGGCTGAGCGGGCTCACACGTCGCGGGCTCAGGCAGGCGTCGCGGGCTCAGGCGTCGCGATCGAAGCCCATCGCGTAGGCACGGGCGAAGGTCTGCCCGGCCGCGGGGCCGAGCATGATGCGGACCGCCGCGCGGCGGAGCGCATCGGCTCGCGGGGCGAGCGGCCGGCCGAGCGCGGTGTTGACCGCGGCGAGACGCGCGGCGTGCCGTGCCGAAGCGACGCGGCGCTTCTCCCACCGGGCGAGACGCGCATCGGGTGCCGCTCCGGAGCGGACCCAGGATGTCAGGAGCGGCGCGAGGGTCGCGGCATCCAGGAGACCGAGGTTCATGCCCTGACCGCCGATCGGACTCACCTCGTGCGCGGCGTCACCGACGACGAGGAGGCGTCCGCGGCGGAGCGCCGGGGCGATGACGCGGCGCACCCCGAAGGCGGTCGCAGCGGTGATCCCCTCGGCCGCCTTCGGTTCGCCGCGGCGTGCGACGGCGTCGCGGAGCCGCTCCGCGCGGTCGGCGTCGGTGTCGCTGTCGGCGTCGTCGGGGGCGTTCCGATCCCACGCGACATACCGGCGGATGCCGCCCGGCAGGGGGAACGATTCCATCACGCCGTCGGGGTCGAGGTGCACTCGCGCGACAGTGGAGTCGTCGTCGGCGGGCGCTGCGGCATCCGTCATCAGATAGCGGTCCGGGTACTCGTGCCGGTCGAGGGCGTCGGGGCGGTAGACGAGGTCGCGCCCCCACGCACCCGAGGCGACCACGACGATCGGGGCGGCCAACTCCGTCGGGCGACCGCCGATGCCGGCGCGCACGCGCACGTGGTTGCCGCGCGGATCGAGCGCCATCACGTGGGCTCCGCGGAGAGGCTCCGGGGCGTGGGCGGCGAGGATCCGCTCGGTCTCGGCCTGCGGGAGGGTCGCCACGAACGGGAAGCGCGTGCGGAGCCGGTCGAAGCGGACGGTGCCGAGAAGCTCGCCGCCCGCGCGTGCCTCGCCGCGATCGACGCGCGCAGCGGAGGCGAGGAACGCGTCCGTCAGCCCCGAGGTCTCCAGGGCTGCGAGGACGGGAGCGTGGAGACCGATCGCCCGGGTGCCGTCGCCGGCCGTCGGGCGACGCTCGTACACGTCGACGTCGACGCCCGCGTGGGCGAGGAGGCCCGCCAGCAGCATTCCCACGGGCCCCGCGCCCACGACCAGGACATCAGGCATCGAAATCTCCTTCGTATCGGTCTCGTGTCCGGAACCCCGCCCTGCTCTCCGCGAGGAGACGGAAGGGCGCCGGTGCGCCGACGTGCCAAAGCCCCGGAGCCTCGGCGTCGAGGAGGCGCTGGAGCTCGGCGGGCGTGTGGCTGCGGCGGATCGAGCGCAGCCCGTCGGTGCGAAGGAACGTCCCGTGCTGGAGAGGGGTGATGCCGATCGCGTAGAGGCTGTACGCGAGGCGGCTCCGGGCGATGTCGCCGTGGAGGAGGAGGCCGGAGCTGAGGGCGCGGGAATCGGCGGCGAAGGAGGCGAGCGCCGCGGAATCCAGGTGATGGAGCACGTGATTCGACACCACGACGTCGAAACGCTCACCGGCGGCGAGGAGGGCGGTGCTGTCCGCGCGCGTGAAGCGGACGGTGCCCGGGGCGTCGCGTGCGGCGGCGACCTCGATCGCGCGCGGATCCGGGTCGGCGCCGACCCAGTCGACCGCCATCCCGTCGCGGGCGGCCATCCGGGCGAGGCGCACGACGACATCGCCGCCTCCGCATCCGAGATCCAAGACGCGCGCGGGCCGGCCGAGGCCGGCGAGGAACGGACGGATGCGGCGTGTGTAGACTCCGCCCCACCCCGAGACGAGCCGATTGACCGTGTCGAAGCGGCGGAGCGTCGCGCGCAGGCGCTCCGGATCGCAGTCGGGATCGTCCATCAGCTCGCGGAGCGCGGTATCGCGTTCCTTGAGGCCTCGCAGGGACGCGGACGCCTGGTGCGACGGGGGAGGGGTCACGGCAGCGCGGGCCACGCCTCGGGGCCGGAGCTCCCCGCCGGGTACTCGTCCAGCGGCACAGCGTCGCGCCGCCACGCGTCGAGGACGGGTTGCACGATCCGCCAGCACTGCTCCGCTGCGTCCCCACGCACGGCGAGGACCGCGTCGCCGTCGAGGATGTTGCCGATGACCTCCGTGTACGCCCGCAGTGCTCCGGTGCCGAGGTCGGTCGACATGGTCGCGCGTTCCAGGGCGAACGGGCTCTCGCCGCCGTTGACGTTCAGCTCGAGCGACATCGTGTCCGGGCCGAGCGAGAACCTCAGCACCGACGGCGCCGTGGACCCCGAGAACCCGTCGGGCAGGTGACGCACGGGGCGGAAGGTGAGGACGATCTCACGCATCGGTCGCCCGAGGGCCTTCCCCGAGCGGAGCGTGAACGGAACCCCGGCCCAGCGCTCCGTGCGGACCTCGAACGTCACCTCCGCGAGGGTCTCGGTCTGCCGCGCCGGGTCGACTCCCGGCTCGTCGGCGTACGCCGGCATCCGCTCTCCGCCCGCCTCTCCCGCGACGTAGCGCGCGCGCCGTGACGCGCGCGCCGGGTCGTCGCCCTGCACGTGGGTCGCGCGGAGCACCGCGGTGGTGTTGGCGCGGAAGTCCGCTTCGTGCAGCGTCGCCGGGGGCTCCATCGCCACGAGGGCGAGCACCTGCAGCAGGTGGCTCTGGATCATGTCGGCGAGCGCCCCGGCCTTGTCGTAGTACCCGGCGCGACCCTCCAGCCCCAGGGACTCGTCGTAGCGGATCATGACCGACTCGACGTGCTCGGCGTGCCACACCGGTTCCAGGGCGCGGTTGGCGAACCGCACGCCGAGCAGGTTCAGCACCATCGACCGGCCCAGGAAGTGGTCGACGCGGAACGTGCGGTTCTCCGGGACGAGTGCCGCGAGTGTTGCATTGAGCGAGCGCGCGCCCTCCTCGTCGGAGCCGAACGGCTTCTCGAGCGCCAGGATCGTCTCGGCGGGGATGTCGTCGGGGGTGAGGGCCTCGCACGCCGCCTGGGCGATCGCCGGCGCGACGGCGAAGTACAGGATGCGGCGTCCTGAGGTCTGCGCGAAGAGCGTGCGGAGATCGTCGGCGGACGTGATGTCGACGCGCAGGTACGCGGCCTCGCTCGCCACCGCGCGGGCGCGGTCGCTCGCACCGTCGCCGAATGCCTCGGCGACGAGGGTGCGCCACGCGTCGGTGCCCAGATCGTCGATGCCGGCGCCCACGAGACGGAGCTCGCGGTCCTCCTCCTCGTCGAGCAGCTGACCGAGGGCGGGCAGGAGCAGCCGGTGCGACAGATCGCCGGTCGCCCCGAGGATGATGAGCGTCGTCGGCGTCATGGGCCCACCGTAGCCCAACGGCGTTCCGGCCCGGTCCGCACCCGCGCCTGCCACAATCGAGCGATGACCGCCCCCATCGCCGATTACGCCATGCTCAGCGACTGCCGCACCGCGGCGTTGGTCTCCGCCGACGGCAGCGTCGACTGGCTGTGCCTCCCGCGCTACGACTCGGCATCCGTCTTCGGAGCGCTCCTGGGCGACGACGATCACGGCCACTGGACGCTCCGGCCGACGGATGCCGCGGCGACGGCGACCCGCGAATACGAGGACGGCACCTTCGTCCTCACCACCCGGTGGGAGAGCGCGGAGGGCGTCGTCGAGGTCCGGGACTTCATGCCGATCGACGGCGGCCGCGTCGATCTCGTCCGACGCATCGTCGGCATCTCCGGATCCGTGGAGATGACGAGCCTCCTCCGGCTCCGCTTCGACTATGCGCGCGCGCTGCCGTGGGTCCGCCAGGTCGGTTCCGACGACCAGCCCGGACTGCTCGCCGTCGCCGGTCCGGATGCCGTCCTCGTGCGGGGTGCGGCATTCGTCGCACGCGATCACCTCCACGAGGCGACCGTGGTGGTGCGTGCCGGCGAGACGCGCGACCTCACGCTCACCTGGTTCGCCTCGCACCTCGACACCCCCGGTCCGCTCGACGTCGACGGCGCTCTGGCGCAGACCCGGTCGTGGTGGCGGGCATGGTCGGACCGGATCGAGCACGACGGCCCGTTCGAGGAGCACGTCGTGCGGTCGTTGCTGGTGCTGCGCGCCCTCACCCACGAGGACACCGGGGGGATCGTCGCGGCAGCGACCACCTCGCTTCCCGAGGACTTCGGCGGCAGCCGCAACTGGGACTATCGCTACGTCTGGCTCCGCGACGCCGCGCTCACCATCGAGGCGCTCATCTCGCACGGGTTCCTGGGTGTGACCGCGCGGTGGCGGGATTGGCTGCTGCGGGCCATCGCGGGCGACCCGGAGCAGCTGCAGATCATGTACGGCATCGCGGGCGAGCGCGATCTCACCGAACGCGAGCTCGACTCGCTGCCCGGCTACGAGGGCTCCACGCCGGTGCGGATCGGGAACGGCGCCTTCACGCAGTACCAGGGCGATGTGATCGGCGAGGTGATGATCGCGCTCGAAGCCGCGCGCAACGCCGGTCTCGAGGAGACACCGCTGTCGTGGGCTCTGCAGCGTGCTCTCCTCGGATACGCGGAGCGGTACCGCGATCACGCCGACAACGGGATCTGGGAGATCCGCGGCGAGCCGCACCTGTTCACCCACTCGCGCGTCATGATCTGGGCCGCCTTCGAACGCGGTGTGCGCGCCGCGCGGGAGTACGGCCTGCCCGGCCCCGTGGAGCGCTGGGAGGAACTGCGCGACCTCATGCGCGCGGAGATCGAGGAGCGCGGCTTCGACACCGAGCGCGGCCACTTCGTGCAGCACTACGACACCACGGAGGTCGATGCGTCCCTGCTGCTGCTGGCCCAGGTCGGCTTCGTCGCCCACGATGATCCGCGGATGCAGGGAACCGTCGCCGAGATGGAACGCACGCTCATGCACGACGGGCTCCTCCACCGCTATCGCGCGGCCACGGGCATCGACGGACTCGAGGGGGGCGAGCATCCGTTCCTCGCCTGCTCGTTCTGGCTGGTCGAGCAGTACGCCGGGTCCGGGCGGGTGAGCGATGCGCGCACCCTGATGGAGCGGCTGTGCGGTATCGCCAACGATGTGGGGCTCCTCTCGGAGGAGTACGACGTCACAGGCCGGCGGCACGCGGGGAACACCCCGCAGGCGCTGTCACACCTCGCGCTGGTCCGAGCGGCGGATGCGCTCAGCGGACACCACGGCCGGGCCGCCGAGCGGACGTGAGGCCTCTCGGGCCCTCGGTGAGGCTCACGCGATCGTCGCGAGATCGCTCCGTGTCGCCGCGGATCCGTCGGGCGTGACAGAGGGGCGCGCGCCGCGGACCGTCAGCAGGGCCGACTCGACGGTGAGCCCGGGACCGAAGGCGAGGCCGGCGACGACGGCATCCGTCGGCAGGTCGGGGTCGTGCAGAAGCGCGCGGAGGATGAACATCACCGTCGCGCTCGACATGTTGCCGTACTGCCGGAGGACGTCGCGCGAGACGGCGAGGGCGGACGGGGCGAGGTCGAGGCCGCTCTCGACCCGATCGAGGATGCTGCGGCCACCGGGATGCACGGCCCACGCGTCGGGGTGCGCGTCACCGAGGAACGCGTCGACGGCGCCGCGGATCTCGCGGCCGATGATGCGCGGAACCTCCGCAGTGAGGATCATCTCGAATCCGTCGTCGCCGATCGTCCACGCCATGTCGCTCTCGCCCTCGTCGGTGAGGGTGGTGGCGAAGCGCTCGAGGTCGAGACCCGGTCGGTCGCCGGCATCCGCTGTGATGACCGCCGCCGCCGACCCGTCGCCGAACACCGAGGACGACACGATCTGGTCGGGCGTGGTGTTCGGGCGCACGTGCAGGCTGCACAGCTCGGTGCAGACGACGAGGACGACGGAGTCCGGCCTGGCGGCGCAGAAACGCTCGGCCGCGCGGAGGGCGGGGAAGGCCGCGGCGCACCCGATGAACCCCAGGTGGTAGCGCTCGGTGGACGCGGCGAGGCCGAGATCGCGGACGAGGTGGAAGTCGGGGCCCGGGGCGAAGCACCCGGTGCACGAGACGGTGACGACGTGCGTGATGTCGGATGCCGAGACGCCCGCCTCGGCGAGGGCGGCCTCCGCGGCCCGGCGTGAGAGGTCGGGCGCGTGGCGGATGTACTCGGCGTTGCGGAGCGCGGTGCCGGGGGCGCGGAGCACCCCGTGGTCGTCGACGAAGAGCCCGGATGCTCCGGGCTCGCCGAGCTCGGGGATGACCGTGAAGCGCTGGTCGATGTGCGCGGCGTCGAAGGTCGCGCGGATGAGGCGCTGCGTCAGCCGATCGGCGCCCGGCTGCGCCGCGAAGAAGTCGCGGATGTGCTCCTGGCGGATCGTCGTCGGCGGAGTCGCGGTGCCGATCGACAGGATGCGTGCGGTCATGCTTCACGATAAGCCGTCACGCCCGCCGCGCGCGCGGGCCTTGCGTCATCTGTCAGGCCTGCTACGGCAGGGTGCGGGGCCGGCGCCGTACCGAACTCCTCAGATACGGGCGCGAAACGGCCACGGGGGCCGATTCTGTACAGAATCGGCCCCCGTCTGAGGAGTTGGGCCCGCCGCGGCGGCGGGCCCGACCCGGGTCACCGGGACAGCGCCTCGCGGAGCTTGACCCGCGCGCCCATCCGGAGGAGGGAGTTCTGGTAGATCTTCGCGCCGACGACGATCGCCGCGACGCAGGTGGCGACGAGGATCGCCAGCGACAGCAGCGGCTCCCACCACTGGGTGTCGCCGAGGAAGATACGCATCGGCATGCCGACCGGCGCCGAGAACGGCACGTACGACATGATCCCGAGGACCAGCGGGTTGTCGAAGAAGAAGATCACCAGGAAGTACGGGGCCATCACGAGCATGGTGAGCGGCGTCGTGGTCGACCCGATGTCCTCCTGTCGCGACACCATCGACGCCGCGGCGGCGAAGAGGGAGGCCAGCAGCACGAACCCGAAGAGGAAGAACACCCCGAACCACGCGATCGGCGCCCCGAGCCCCTGGAGCAGGGCGGTCTGCCCGGTCACCGTGAGCCCGACCACCGCGATCGCGGCGAGGACGAAGATCTGCCCCATCGCGAGGATCGTGTTGCCGATCACCTTCCCCGCCAGCAGCGCCCGCACCGGGACGGCGGAGATGAGGAGCTCCACCACGCGGGTCTGCTTCTCCTCCACGACGCTCTGGGCGATCGTGCCGCCGAACATCGACGCGGCGAAGAGGAAGACGACGCCGAATCCGATCGCGGCGATGAACCCGAGGGCGGCCACGCCGTCCTGCGGCTGGAGCAGCTCCACCGTCGGCACCTGTGCGAACTGCATCAGGAGGGTGGAGGACACGCTTTCGTCGCCGAGGACCGAGAATCCGACGGGGGATGCCGGGTCGGCGAGAATCGCCACGTCGACGTCTCCGGCGCGGACGAGCTCCTCCGCCTCGCCGCGCGAGGCGACCTGGGTGAGCTCGAGGTTCGGCACCTGCTCGACGTAGCGCGCCGAGTCGGAGGTGACGGCGACGGGGGTCTCGCTCGAGGATCCGGCGGCGAAGCCCGCCCAGATCACGCCGGCGAGCGAGACGAGCATGAGGATCGCCGACGAGATGACGAAGGCCTTGCTGCGCAGCTTCGAGCCGATCTCGCGTTCGGCGACCAGCCACACGCTCTGGGCGGCGGACGGGGCTGCAGGGGTGGCGGTGCTCATCGGATGACCTCCTTGAAGATCTGGGCGAGGGACGGATGCTGCGGCGCGAAGCTCGCGACATCGCCGCGGGAGAGGGCGTCGCGCAGCACCCGCTGCGCGGCCTCGTCGCTGTCGGCGTCGAAGACCGCGTAGCCCCCGTCGAAGTCGAGGACCTCGATGCCGGGCTGGTCGCGGAGCCATCCCGCGTCGCCGGCGGAGACGAGCTCGAAGCGGCGGCTCGCGTGCTGGGCGCGCAGCTCCTCGCGCTCGCCGGCGGCGCGGATCGTCCCGCCGGCGATGATGACGAGCTCGTCGCACAGGCGCTCGACGACGTCGAGCTGGTGGGAGGAGAAGAGCACGGCGGTGCCCTGCGCCGCGCGGTCCTGCAGAACCCCGGCGACGACGTCGACCGCGAGCGGGTCGAGGCCCGAGAACGGCTCGTCCAGGATCAGCACCTCGGGGTCGTGGACCAGGGCGGCGGCGATCTGCGCGCGCTGCTGATTCCCGAGCGAGAGGGTCTCGACGTTGTCGCCGAGGCGCTCACCGAGTCCGAGCTGCTCGAGGAGGGCGCGGCCGCGGGTCTCGGCATCCGTCTTCGTGAAGCCGTGCAGCCGCGCGAGGTAGACGATGTGCTCGAGCACCTTCATCTTCGGGTACAGGCCGCGCTCCTCGGGCATGTAGCCGAAGCGGCGACGGTCGGCGGCGGTGACGTCGGCCCCGTCGAGGGTGACGGACCCGCCGTCCTTGCCGAGGACGCCGAGGACGATGCGCATCGTCGTGGTCTTCCCCGCGCCGTTGCCGCCGACGAAGCCGGTGAGTCGACCGGGCTTGACGGTGAAGGACACGTCGTCCAACACCCGGCGACTGCCGTAGTTCTTGGTGACGCCCGATAGCTGCAGCATCTTCTCCTCCTGGGACTCGCGCTCCGCCGGGTTCGGCGAGCATGTCTCCACGCTAGGGAGAGCGCCCTTCGCGCACCTCCGCCCGGCGGGGGAGATCCGACATCCCCCGGGGTGGGGAGAGATCTCCATTCACGGGAATAGACGCGGGGGAGGGGCGGTTCGAGCCTCGTGGAACGTCCACGGTGGTCACCGCCGTGGACGTCGTTCGTTTCCGAGCAAGGAGTATCCATGAGCGACCGCACCATCGGCTACATCGTCGGCAGCATCTCGTCGACCTCCATCAACCGGCGCCTCGCCAAGGCGCTCGAGCGTCTCGCGCCCGCAGGCACGACGCTGGTGGAGATCCCGATCAAGGATCTGCCGTTCTACTCGCCCGACCACGACGCCGACTACCCGGCCGTGGCGACCGAGTTCAAGAACGCCATCGACGAGGTCGACGGTGTGATCATCGTCACGCCCGAGTACAGCCGCTCGATCCCGGGTGTGCTGAAGAACGCGCTCGACTGGGCCGCGCGTCCGTGGGGTCAGGGCTCGTTCGACGGCAAGCCCACCGCCGTCATCGGCACCTCGCAGGGCGGTATCGCCACCGCCGCCGCGCAGCAGCACCTGAAGGCGATCCTCAGCCATTACAACGCCCCGACGCTCGGTCAGCCCGAGGGCTACGTGCAGAGCACGCCGGGTCTGTTCACGGATGCCGGCGAGGTCACCAACGACCAGACGGCGGAGTTCCTCGTGTCCTACCTCGAGGCCTTCGGCGCACTCGTCGACCGCTACGCGCGGGTTCCCGCCTCGGCCTGACGGCGACGATCGGCTGATCACGGCCGACGGATCCCCCCGGATCCTTCGAGGCTCGGGGCGCGTCAGACCAGTCCGTGTCGGTGGGCGTAGACCACCGCGGCGACCCGGTCGCGCGCCCCGAGCTTCTGCAGCACGTTGGAGACGTGGGTCTTCACCGTCGCCTCGCCGATGTAGAGGCGCTGGGCGATCTCGGCGTTGCTGAGCGCCTGACCGACGAGCGCGAGCACCTCCCGCTCGCGCTCGGTGAGGTCGGGGACGACGTGCGGTGAGGTGCTCGTCGATGGGGGTGAGGGTTCGCGAGACGGCTCACTTTCGACCGCCGCCGGGGCGGCCTCCGCCGCCGGGGCGAAGCGCGCGATGACGCGGCGGGTCACCTCGGGCGCCAGCAGCGCGTCTCCGGCGGCGGCGACGCGGACGGCGGTGACGAGGTCGTCGGGATCGGCGTTCTTCAGCAGGAACCCGCTCGCCCCCGCCTGCAGTGCCTGGAAGAGATAGTCGTCGCGGTCGAAGGTCGTCACGATCACCACCGCGGTGTCGAGCGTGTCGTCGGCCACGATGCGCCGCGTCCCCTCGATCCCGTCGACCCCGGGCATCTGCACGTCCATGCACACGACGTCGGGGCGGAGCGCGGATGCCGCGGCTGCGGCATCCGCTCCGTTGGCGGCCTCGCCCACGACCTCGATGCCGGCGGCCTCGAGGATCATGCGGAAGCCGGTGCGCACGACGGCGTGGTCGTCGACGAGGAGGACGCGCAGCGGCGCGGCGTCGATGCTCATGGGGTTCCTTCTCGGGGATCGGTCGTGAGAGCGGGAACCGGAGCGGTCTCCGGCGCGGTGCTCGCGGGGAGCGGGATGCGCGCGCGGACGAGGAATCCGCCGCGGGTGCGCGGTCCCGCCTCGAGGGTTCCGCCGGAGGCGGCGGCGCGCTCGCGCATGCCCAGCAGGCCGAGGCCCGGACGCACCTCGACCGGCGCGCGACCGGTGCTGGTCACCTCGATCTCGACATCCGTCTGCCCGTATCGCACGCGGACCTCCGCGGTCGCGCCGGGACCGCTGTGCCGGCGGGCGTTCGTGAGGGCCTCCTGGGTGATGCGGTAGAGGTTCACCTGCGCCGTCTCGGGAACCGGCCGCGGGTCGCCGATCCGCTCGATCGTGGTCGGGAGGCCGTGCGCCGCGGCGTGCGCGACGAGGTCGTCGAGCGCGTCGAGACGGAGGATCGAGCCGTCCAGGGTGTCGCCGGGGTCGTCGGCCTCGGCATCCGAGGTCCGAAGGGTTTCCAGGAGGTGGCGGAGTTCGGTCAGGGCCTCGCGCGCCTCGGCCTCGACCTGACGGAGGGCGCCGCGCGCGGCATCCGGGTCCCGATCGAGCACGGCGCGCGCCGCGCCCGCCTGCACGCCCATGGCGGAGACGTGGTGGGCGACGACGTCGTGGAGCTCGCGCGCGATGCGGACGCGATCGAGGGCGACGGCCTGCGCCGCGGTGCGTTCGCGCTCCCGCTCGAGCTCGAGGGTGCGGAAGGTCAGCGCCCTCCGCTCCATCGCCGCTCCGTATGCCCGATCCCCCATGTAGTACGCGCCCCCGAAGAAGGCGATGTTGATCAGGAACTGGATGAGCATGAACGACAGCCACGGCGAGAGGATCCCCTCGCGCGAGAGGGTGTTGTCGTCGGGGTCGACCGCGGACTGGAACGTGGTGACCGTCAGCCACACGAACATGCCGACGATGATCGCGACACGGACGATCATCGCGCGGCGCCGGTCGTCCACCCATGCGCCGACCGTGTACATCGAGATGAAGATGGCGATGGTCCCGACCGTCGCCTCCGGGATGCGCGCGCTGATGCCGAAGAAGTAGACGACGGCGACGATCACCGCGACGATCTCCGGTGCGCGTCGGCGGAACGCCAGCGGCACCGTGAGGCCCGCGGCGTAGAGCAGGGTCCAGTGCATCTCGGGGGCCTCGAGCCCGTAGATTCCCGATGCGGCATTCAAGGCGGTGCTGACGATCGCGGCGACGAGGAGGCCCGCGGCCAGAAGCGCGTCGGCGCGGAAGTCGGGAGAGGACGCCGGCTCGCGCCCGGCGGGTGCGTCGAGGGGAGGTGCGGACATCCCTCCACGCTACGGGGGAGGAAGGATGCGGACATCCCCCGTGAGACGGATGCGGCCGGGAGCAGGTCGGGGACGAGTCCTGCTACGGTGCGGCTGTGAGCGAAACGGATGCCGCTACCCGCGCGAGTCGCCGACGCGACGTCCCGGTGGGCGTGGTGATGGTGGGCATGTCGCTCGCCGTCTGGTGGCCCGCCTTCACGGTCGGCGCGTGGGAGGAGATCTTCTACACGCAGGTGCTCGCCCTCTGGGCGGCCTCGACCGCGGCGTTCGTGTTCGTCCTCGTCGAACGGCGGCCCGTCGGCGTGCGCCTGCTGCGTGCGTTCCTCCTGCTGCTGCCGACCGCGCTCCTCGTCCTCATGTTCATCGTCAACGACGACGAGGAGGACCTGCTGATCGCCCTGGTCGACATCGCGGCGTTCCTGGCGGTGCTGATCGGGCTGCCGTTCACCCTGTGGGTCCTCACGCGGATCGTGTGGCCCGACTTCGCGCACGACATGAGTCGCCGGACGAAGTGGCTCATCACCCTCACCGTGCTCGGGGTCGCGGTGGTCTCGATGATCCTCGGGGCGCTGCACCCCTACTTCCTCACGTGCGAGGATTTCACGATCGCCGGTAATATGCCGCCCGAGGGATGCACGCCGTCGCCGGATTGAGCGACGCCCGCGGGATCACCAGATCATCGGGCGATCGTCGTCGTCCGGACCGTCGAGATCGAGGTCCACGACGACCGGGACATGGTCGCTCGGGCCGTCGCCCTTGCGCTCGTTCCGGTGGATCGACGCGCCCGTGACGGCATCCGCGAACGACTCCGACCCGAGGATGAAATCGATGCGCAGGCCCTGATTGCGGGGGAAGCGCAGCTGCTTGTAGTCCCAGTACGTGAATCCCTCCGGGACGAGTGGCCGGACAACGTCCTGGAGCCCCGCCGCCTCGAGTGCGGCGAACGCCTCCCGCTCGACCGGCGAGACGTGCGTGGAGAAGCCGGGGACGATCGTCGGGTCGCCGTTGTCGGCATCCGTCGGGGCGATGTTGAAGTCGCCGACCAGGGCGAGCGGCGTCGCGGGGGCAGCGGTCAGGGTGTCGCGCGTGAACTCCTCGAGGGCCTTCAGCCAGTGCAGCTTGTAGGTGAAGTGCGGGTCCTCGAGAGCGCGGCCGTTGGGAACGTAGAGGCTCCACACGTCGACCCCGCCGACGCGGGCGCCGATCGCCCGGGCCTCCTGCGGGGCATCCGGTCCCTCGTGTCCCTTCGCGAAGCCGGGCATGCCCGGAAAGGACGTGCGGACGTCCTCGAGCGGCTCCCGGCTGGCGATCGCGACGCCGTTCCACTGGGAGAACCCGTGCGCCTCGACGTGGTAGCCGGCCTCCTCGAACCTCTCGAACGGGAACTGCTCGACCTTGCACTTGATCTCCTGCATCGCCAGGACGTCGATGCTCTCGCGGACGGCGAAGTCGACGGTGCGGTCGACGCGGGCGCGGATGGAGTTGACGTTCCAGGTGGCCAGACGCATGGATTCAAGAATAGGTGCGCGCGGGCACGGCGCCGGCGGACGGCCCTCGTAGACTGCAGGGGTGACCGTCGCCTCCACGCCCGAGCTCGAAGCCGACCGCCAGAACCTCATCGCCCTGATCACGGACGAAGCGGTCTTCCACGGGGACTTCACCCTGTCCAGCGGCAAGAAGGCCACCTACTACGTCGACATGCGTCGGCTGACGCTCGACCACCGCGCGGCACCTGCGATCGGCCGCATCATGCTCGACCTCATCGGTGAGATCGACGGCGTCGTCGCGGTCGGCGGGCTGACCCTCGGCGCCGACCCGATCGCCAACGCGGTGCTGCACGAATCGGTGCGCGCCGGCACCCCGCTCGACGCGTTCGTCGTGCGCAAGGAGCCGAAGGACCACGGCCGCGGACGCCAGATCGAAGGAGCGGATGTCGCGGGCAAGCGCGTCGTCGTCGTCGAGGACACCTCCACGACCGGGCAGTCGGCGCTGAAGGCCGTCGACGCCCTGCGCCGCGAGGGCGCCGAGCCCGTCGCCGTCGCCGTCATCGTCGACCGGAAGACCGGGGCGCAGGCCGCGGTCGAGGAGGCCGGGCTCCAGTGGCTCGCGGCGATCGACCTCGACGACCTGGGGCTCGCGCCGCAATAGCAGGGCGGGCGGGGCGGGGCGGGGCGGTCGGGGCGTCACTTGTCGCGATTGCGGATGTAGCTCCACACGAACACCATCAGGGTGCCGAGCATGGCCAGCCCGGTGATGCCGAACAGCAGGTTCTGCTCCAGCTCGCTCATCATTGCGGTCTCTTTCCGTCGGCGGCATCCGCAACGATACGGGCGATCCGCGCGGCGCGCGTTTCGGGACGCCGGGCGGCGTCGACCGCGCCGATGCCGAACTTCCGGCTCGAGGGTGGGAACGCGTCCCACGCGGCGCGGGCGGCGGCGTTCGCGTCGAGGGCGGCGGCGAGATCGTCGGGCTCGCGCAGGGCCTCGGCGTTGTCGAGGATCGTCCACGACCCGTTCGCCTTCGCGACCTCGATCGCACGGATGCCGGCGGGAGCGAGGAGCCCGGCCGCCTCGAGCTCGATCAGGCGCGCCTTGTTGGTCGCCGCCCAGCCGCTGGACGGTCGACGCGGGGCGAACCACAGGCCGCCGATGCGCTCGTCGAACGTGCGGACGGGCCCGTCGATCCAGCCGAAGCACAGCGCCTGTCGGATCGCGTCCTCGTAGGCGACGACGACGACGTCGCTGCCCGGGCGGGCACGGACGAGCCACGCACCGCGCGAGGTGGCGTGGTGGGCCTCCAGCCACGCACGCCAGGACGCGGCATCCGTCGCGTGGATCCGTTCCCCGTCGTCGAGCGCGCCCATGCCGCGACTCTACCGAGGGCGTCCGACGCGCGGTCGGTGCGGCGGCGTGGCCGCGCGCAACTCCTCAGATCCGGCGGGTTCGGGGTCGCGAGGCGGGGTTTCGGGTGGTTTCAGGCCCGGATCGGAGGAGTTCGGTCCGCCGGAGGCGCGGGCCGGGTGGCGGGGGCCGGATGTCTCGACGTCCGGGGTCGGGCGGCGCCGGTGTGCGCAACTCCTCAGATCCGGCGGGTTCGGGGTCGCGAGGCGGGTTTTGGGCGGTTTCGGGCCCGGATCGGAGGAGTTCGGCCCGCCGGAGGCGCGGGCCGGGTGGCCGGCGCCGCCGCGGCCGAGTCAGATGCCCTCGGGCATCTCCGACTCGAGCGGCTCGGCCGGCAGGAGATCGGCGACCGAGGCGAGGATCTCGTCCGGACGGAAGGGGTAGCGCTCGATCTCGGCCGGGTCGCTGATGCCCGTGAGCACCAGCACCGTGTGCAGTCCCGCCTCGATGCCGGCGACGATGTCGGTGTCCATCCGATCGCCGATCATGCCCGTGGTCTCGGAGTGCGCGCCGATCCGGTTCAGCGCCGACCGGAACATCATCGGGTTCGGCTTGCCGACGACGTACGGCTCCATGCCCGTCGCCTTGGTGATGAGCGCCGTGATCGCACCGGTCGCGGGCAGCACGCCCTTGGTCGACGGTCCGGTCGCGTCCGGGTTCGTCGCGATGAACCGCGCGCCGCCCCGGATGAACCGGATCGCCTTCGTGATCGCCTCGAACGAGTAGTTGCGCGTCTCGCCGACCACGACGTAGTCGGGATCGGTCTCGGTCATGATGAACCCGGCTTCGTGCAGGGCGGTCGTCAGCCCCGCCTCGCCGATCACGAACGCCGTGCCGCCGGGCATCTGCCCGCGCAGGAAGTCGGCGGTCGCAAGCGCCGAGGTCCAGATCGACTGCTCCGGAACGACCAGTCCCGACGCCCGCAGTCGGGCCGAGAGGTCGCGCGGCGTGAAGATCGAGTTGTTCGTCAGCACCAGGAACGGCACGCCCTGATCCCGCCACGTCTGCAGGAGTTCGGATGCCCCGGGGACGGGCGTGTTCTCATGGACGAGCACGCCGTCCATGTCGGTGAGCCAGCATTCGATGTCGCTGCGGGTCCGCATGATGCTCAGCCTACGGGCCTCGAGGCGTAGGGTCGGAGCGTGGCGCGAGACGAATGGGACCCCCGCACTCTGCCGGACCTCTCTGCCCGCACGTATCTCATCACCGGAGCGAATGCCGGGCTCGGCTTCTTCGCCGGCGAGCAGCTCTTCCGTGCCGGCGCCCGCGTGATCTTCACGGGCCGCAATCCCAACCGGCTCGCCGCGGCGCGGGCGGCGGTCCGCCGCAGGACTCCGGATGCCGATCCCGAGCGCGCCGACACGCTCCTCCTCGACACGAGCAACCTCGGATCGATCCGCTCGGCCGCTGCCAGCGTGCGCGGTCGGGGTCCGCTGTCGGGGCTTCTGCTGAACGCCGGGATCGTCCACCCGCCGAAGACGCGCGAGGCGACCATGGACGGGCACGAGGTCGTCCTGGCCACCAATGCGCTCGGCCACTTCGCCCTCGCCGGGGAGCTCCTGGTGCGTCTCGCCGAGGCCCGTGGTCGCATGGTGTGGGTCGGCAGCATGTCGACCTCCCTCACCCCGTACGACCCGGTCGACCCGCAGCTCACGAGCGATTACTCGCCGTGGCGGGCGTACGTGCAGTCGAAGGTCGCGTGCACCGCGCTCGGCTTCGAGGCCGACCGACGTCTCCGCGCCGCCGGCGTCCCCGTCTCGAGCGTCGTCGCCCACCCCGGCTACTCTACGAGCGGGCGCACCCCCGGCATCGTCGGGGTCAACGCCCCCAGCCGCCTCACCCGGTTCGCCGACAACCTGCAGGCCCCCATCACGCAGTCCAAGGAGCACGGCGCCTGGTCGCTCGTGCGCGCGCTCGTCGATCCCGACATCGAGGGCGGTGAGTTCTGGGGGCCGCGCACGGTCGCCCGCGGCGAGCCGCGTCGACAGAAGGCCTCGCGCATCACGCGCGATCCGGAGGTCGCCGCACGCCTGTGGGATCTCGGCGAGTCGGCGACCGGCGTGCAGTGGCCGCTCGGCGCCGCAGCGGCGGCGTCGCCCGCGGCGGACGCGGCCGGCGGCCCGGAGCGCGCCGCGTGATCCGCGTGATCGCTCGCGCGGCGCTCGCCGTCCTCCTCGCCGTCGCCGGCGCGATGCACTTCACCTGGGGACGTCGCGGATTCCGGCTGGCCGTTCCGGATACCGTGCCCCGCGCCACCGGGCTCTCCAAGGATCAGATCGTCCTGTGGTCCGGAGCGGTCGAGATCGGGCTCGCGGCCGCTCTCACCGGCGCCGCCGCGCGGGCGCGGGCAGGGGGCTCGGCATCCGCTCTCCGCCGGGTGGGGACGATCGTCGCGGTGTTCTTCGTGGCGGTGTTCCCCGGGAACATCCACCACTGGCGGAGCGGCCGTTCGGTGCCGGGTCTCGACACCGACGCGAAGCGGTTCGGGCGGCTCTTCCTGCAGCCGGTGCTGGTGGCGTGGGCGCTGTGGTCGACCCGCGAGCCCGCGCGGCGCTGACCGCCGCCGCCGACGAAACCTACGCGCTCAGCCAGATCCCGGATGCCGCGCCCTCGGGCAGCGCCACCTCGGCCTCGCCGATCCGCACGCGCGCGGCATCCTGCACCGTCGCACGGGTGCCGACGTGCATGCCGACCGCTTCGACGGCGCGCAGCAGCTCCGGGTCGCGGTCGCTGACCCGGAGCACCTCACCGGTGTGGCCCGGGGTCGCCTCGGCGAGCAGGACGAACGGACCGCGGTCGACGTCTCCGTGCGCGTCGGGGATCGCGTCGCCGTGCGGGTCGAACCGCGGGTGTCCGAGGAGGGTGTCGATGCCGTCGAGCAGACGGTCGCTCACGGCGTGCTCGAGGACCTCGGCCTCGTCGTGCACCTCGTCCCACGCGTAGCCGAACTCGCGTACGAGCCACGTCTCGATGAGCCGGTGACGGCGGATGATGGATGCCGCGCGGCGGCGTCCGGCATCCGTCAGCGTGATCGGGCCGTAGGGGCGGTGCGACACGAGGCTCTGGGCGGCGAGCTTCCGCACCATCTCGGTGACGCTCGACGGCGCGAGGCCGAGCACGGACGCGAGCTGCGACGGCGTGATCGGATCGTTCTGCCACTCGGTGTGGTGGTAGATCGTCTTCAGGTAGTCGTCGACGGCAGGGGAGGCCACGGTCTTCAGGGTAGCCGGGGTGCCGGGGCGGACCGGTTCGGGCCGGGCCGGTTCGGGGCGGACTGGTTCGACGCTGTCCGCCGGCGTCGGCGTCGGCGGACCACGCGTCCGATGAGCCCATGGCGCGGCGAGAAGAGGTACGCGAGGGCGAAGAGGGCGCCGAGGACGAGCACGATCGTGCCGCCGGGCGAGGCATCGAGGAAGTACGACAGGTAGATCCCGACGACCGCGCTGACCGCGGCGACGGTCGGGGCGATCCAGAGCATGCGTCCGAAACGGTCGGTGAGGAGGTAGGCGGTCGCGCCCGGGGTGATGACGAGCGCGACGACGAGGATCACCCCGACCGCCTGCAGGGCGACGACGACGGTGACCGCCAGCGCCGTCAGCAGCACCGCGCCGAGCACGCGCGGGCTGAGGCCGATCGTGCGGGCGTGGGCGGGATCGAAGGCGTAGAGGACGAGGTCGCGGCGCTTCAGCAACAGGACCGCCATCGTCAGCACTCCGAGGACGGCGACCTGGATGAGCTCCGCCGTTCCGACGCCGAGGAGGCTGCCGAAGAGGATGTGGCTGAGGTCGGTCTGGCTCGGGAAGACCGAGATCAGCACGATGCCGAGGGCGAACAGCGACGTGAAGACGACGCCGATCGCGGCATCCTCCTTCACGCGTCCGGTCGCGCGGACTCCGCCGATCAGCAGCACCGCGAGGAGCGCGAACACCAGCGCCCCGAGCGCGAACGGCGTGCCGACGAGGTAGGCGATGACGACGCCCGGGAGGACGGCGTGGGCCACGGCATCCCCCATCAGCGACCAGCCGATCAGCACGAGCCAGCAGCTCAGGATGCCGCAGACCACCGCCGCGATCAGGGTGACGGCGAAGGCCCGCTGCATGAAGACGAACTGCAGCGGCTCGAGGAGGAGGTCGATCGGGGTCATCGCGGCTCCCTTCCCTCGGCGCGCGCACCGTCTCGGTCGAGGACGTCGGCACCGAAGGCGCGCACGAGGTTCTCCGGACGGAGCACCTCCGCGGGGGATCCGTGGACGATCACGCGTCGCGCGAGGAGCACCGCCTCGTCGCAGAGGTCGGCGAGCCCGGCGAGGTCGTGGGTCGAGACGACGACCGACCTCCCCTCGGCGGCGAGGTCGCGGAAGAGCACCGTCAGCGACTGCTGCGTGCGGGTGTCGACACCGGCGAAAGGCTCGTCGAGCAAGAGGATGCGGGCATCCTGCGCGAGGGCGCGGGCGACGAAGGCGCGCTTGCGCTGTCCGCCGGAGAGGCGCCCGATCTGCCGGTCGGCGAGGTCGCCGAGTCCGACGCGGTCGAGGGCGTGGGCGACGACGTCGCGATCGGCGTGGCGGGGGCGCCGGGTGGGGCCGAGGAACCCGTAGCGACCCATCATCACGACGTCGCCGACGCTGACCGGGAACGCCCAGTCGACGTCCTCGGCCTGCGGGACGTAGCCGACCGTGCCGCGCCGGCGGGCGCGCGCGGGGGTGCCGCCGTCGATGCGGATGCCGCCCGTGTCGGGCCGGACGACGCCCATCACGGCCTTCAGCAGCGTGGACTTGCCGGAACCGTTGATGCCGACGAGGCCGCAGACGGTGCCCCGAGGGATCGTCACGTCGACGTCGACGAGCGCCGGGGTCTCGCCGTAGGTGACGGAGAGGTCGGCGACCTCGATCGCGGGGGTCGCTGCGGGGGTTGTGGCGGGGTTCGGGGTCATCGGGTCCCTCCGGTGAGGCCGGCGACGATGACGTCGATGTCGTGCCCGATGAGGTCGAGGTAGGTCGGCACCGGACCGTCGGGTTCGGACAGCGAGTCGACGTACAGGGTGCCGCCGTACGCGGCATCCGTCTCCTCGGTCACCCGCAGCATTGCCTCGTTCGACACCGTCGATTCGCAGAAGACGGCGGGCACGTCGCGGTCGCGGACGTACTCGATGACGTCGCCGGTGCTGCGCGGCGTGGCCTGCTGCTCGGCGTTGACAGGCCACAGGTAGGCCTCGCCGAGTCCGGCGTCGCGCGCGAGGTACGAGAACGCCCCCTCGCACGTGACGAGCGCGCGTTCGGATGCCGGAATCGCGGCGACCGCGGCGGCGAGTTCAGCATCCAACCGGTCGAGCTCGGCCGTGTACGCCTCGGCGGTCGCTGCGTAAGCGGCGGCGTTGTCCGGATCGAGATCGGCGAAGGCGGCGGCGATGTTCTCGACGTAGATCGCGGTCGCGCGCGGCGACATCCACGCGTGGGGGTTCACGCGGCCCGCGGCTTCGCCGCCCGCGATGGCGATGGTCTCGACGCCCTCGCTCGCGACGACGGTCGGGACCTCGAGGTCGCGCGTGAAGGCGGCGAACCAGGCCTCGAGTCCGAGTCCGTTGTCGATGATCAGGTCGGCATCCTGCGCGCGGCGCACGTCGCCGGGGGTCGGTTCGTAGCCGTGGATCTCGGCGCCGATCTTCGTCAGCGACTGCACGACGAGGTGCTCGCCCGCGATGTTCTGGGCGATGTCCTGCAGCACGGTGAACGTCGTGAGGACGACGGGGCGGTCGTCGCCGGCGGTCTGCGTGGGGGCGGTCGCGGGGGTGTCCGCGGCGGGGATGGCTGCGGCGGTGCAGCCCGAGAGGGCGAGCGCGGCGATGACGGCCGTCGCCACGCCGCCTGCGGCTCGTCTGGCTTTTTTCGGCACACCGAAATCATACGGATATTTCGGTGCGCCGAAAAGTGGTGACGTGGTGCGGATTGCTGACCGCGTCGCGTCGCGTTGCGTCGCGTCGTGTCGCGTCGCGACGCACGCGTACCGAACTCCTCAGATCCGCGGTGCCGGGCGCCCGTGGGGCGGGTTTCCCGAGTGTGCGCGCCGGATCCAAGGAGTTCGGTACGCGGGTTGCTCCGCACCCTCGCCCCGCGTCCCGCGTGCAGCGTCAGGTTCGGGTACGGGGTCGGGGCCGGTCTCGAGGCGGGTCTCTGGCGGCGTGCGGCCCGCGACGCGTACCGAACTCCTCACATCTGGGGCGCCGAATGCCTGCGGCGGTGGTTTCCTCGGCTATCCCGGCCAGATCTGAGGAGTTCGGCCCGGGGCGGCCGGGGAAGTTCTTCACCGGATGTCGGAGGCCCGGGATAGACATGACGGATGCCGACGACCACCGCGCCGCTGATGCGCGTCACCCGCATCTGCGCGGAGGACGCCGCTCTCGAGCTGCCGCGCGGGCGAGAGATCGTCGGGCGGTGGCCGGACGCGGAGATCGTGCCGGTGGCGTCGCACTGGCAGATTCCCGAAGTCCACGGCGATGAGACCAACGTCTCCCGGTGGGTGCGGATCAAGACCGAAGCCCTCGTCCTCGGCGTGAAGAAGAGTGTCGTCACCCGTCCGAACGGTCGCTCCGCGGACTTCATCGCGCCGTCGACGGCGAACGGCTGTGCCATGGCGTGCGCGTACTGCTACGTGCCGCGGCGGAAGGGCTACAGCAACCCGGTCACGGTCTTCGCGAACATCGACCAGATCACCCGGCACGTCGCGCGGCATGTGGCCAAGCAGGGCCCGAAAGTGGCGCCGAACCAGTGCGACCCGGAGGCGTGGGTCTACGACATCGGTGAGAACAGCGATTGCTCCGTCGACGCGATGCTGAGCGAAAATGTCCGCGATCTCTGCGACCTGTTCCGGATGACCCCGACGGCGAAGGCCTCGTTCGCGACGAAGTTCGTCAACAGCGACCTCCTCGACTGGGACCCGGCGGGGCGTGTCCGCGTGCGCTTCTCGCTCATGCCGCACGCCGTGGCGAAAGTCACCGACATCCGCACCTCCCCGATGAGCGAGCGGATCGCCGCGATCAACGACTTCGTCGATGCGGGCTACGAGGTGCACGTCAACTTCTCGCCCGTGATTCTCATCCCCGGCTGGATCGAGGAGTGGACCGCGCTCTTCGACGAACTCGACGCCACCCTGCACGCTCGCGCCAAGGCGCAGCTCGCGTGCGAGGTGATCTTCCTCACGCACAACGAGCAGCTGCATGACGTGAACCTCGGTTGGCATCCGAAGGCCGAAGACTTCCTCTGGACGCCGGAGAACCAGGAGCCCAAGCTCTCGCAGAACGGCGCCGTCAACGTGCGGTACCGCTACGGGCTCAAGAGCGTCGCCGTCGCGCAGCTCGAGGCGCTCATCGCCGCGAAGCTGCCGTACTGCCGCGTCCGTTACGCCTTCTGACCGCCGCCGTCGGGCCGCGCCGACGCATTGCTGGCGCCCCGCGCGTACCGAACTCCTTCGATCTGCGGCGGAAGCGGCCCCGAGGGCCGGATTTCGGGGTTCTGTGTGCCGGATGGGAGGAGATCGGTGCGGCGGTCGACGCGTATGTTCGGATCCGGATCCGGGACCGGGATCCGGGATTCGGAATCCCCGTCGCGGGGTCTGGGTTCGGGTCGGGGCCGCCTGCCGCGTCGGGTCGGGACACGGGATCTGGGCCGGTTTCACGGCGGGTCCTTGCCGGGTTGCGGCCCTCGACACGTACCCAACTCCTCAAATCCGGCGTGCGCAGGTCCGGGAGGGGCCGGTTCCGGGGGATCGGGACCGAATCTGAGGAGTTCGGCACGGCACTCGGCGCGCACACAGGGGAGAGGGCCGGGGGACGGTCACGGAGGGCGGGGAGGGGGATCGAGCGGGCCGAACTCCTCAGATCCGTGGCGGAGGAGGCCGGTGCGGCCGGCTTCTGGGCTAGTGGCGCCGGATCGGAGGAGTTCGGTACGGGAGGCCGTCCCCCGCGCAGGGCCGGCCGTGACACCCCGGGCGGATGCCGCGGGTCAGGCGTAGTGCGCGGCGAGGCGGCAGAGGCCCTCGTCGATCGACACCGCGGGCGCCCAGTCGAGCACGGCGCGGGTTTCGCGCTGGTCGAACCAGTGCGCGGTCGACAGCTGCTCGGCGAGGAACCGGGTCATCGGCGGCTCGTCCTCGCCGGGACGCAGCGCCCACACCTTCTCGATGAGCGAACCCGCGCCGCGTCCGACGGCGGCGGGGATGCTCCAGCGCGGCGGACGCACCCCGGCCGCGCGGCACATGCCCGCGAGCAGGTCGCCGACGGGCCGGGGTTCGCCGTTGGTGAGGACGAAGGCGCGGCCGTGCGCGACATCCGCTCGGCGGAGGGCGGCGACGATGCCGGTGGCGGCGTTGTCGACGTACGTCGAATCGATCAGCGCCGTGCCGCCGTTGAGGAGCGGCAGGCGTCCGCGGCGCGCGCGATCGATGATGCGCTCGACGAGCTGGGTGTCGCCCGGACCCCAGACCAGGTGCGGGCGAATCGCGGTGATCGGCATCCCGGCGCTGTCGCGCCCGAGCGCGATGAGTTCGGCCTCGGCCTTCGTGCGGGCGTACGCTCCGTGGGCATCCGCCGGCGAGGCGGGGTCCGCCCCGACGCCGGCGAGAGCCGACCCGGCGTGCGCGACCGACGGCGACGAGACGTACACGAACCGCGACACCCCCGCGGCCTGCGCGGCGTCGAGCAGCCCGACCGTCGCGTCGACGTTCACCGCGCGGAACTCCGCCTCGGCCCCGGCGAGCGACACCTTCGCCGCGAGGTGCACGACGCCTTCGACACCGTCGATCGCGCGCTCGCGCACGTCGGGATCGGTGACGGAGCCCAGGATGTCCGTGACGCCGGCGACTCCCGAGGGGCGGCGCTGCAGCGTCCGCACCTCGTGTCCCTGGGCGACGAGCTCGGCGGCGACGGCGCGCCCGAGGAAGCCCGAGGTTCCCGTGGCGAGCACGATCACGGCGCCACCGGACGATCTCCGGCGAGCACGCGCTCGGCCCACTCCGAAAGGCGGGTGCGGTCGATCTTGGAGTTGTGACGGATGTCGGTCGGCAGCGTCGCCACGGCGAGTACCGCGGCGAGCGGCGTCGAGGTCGCTGCGCGCACCGCCTCGGTCAGTGCGGGATCGGCGAGCCCGAAACGGGATGCCGCGGGCACGGTCTCGATGACGGCGACGGCCTGACGCAGCCGATGCGGCCCGACACCGACGACGGCCGCGCGGCGCACGCCGTCGACCCGCTCGATCTGCTGCTCCGGTCCGACCGGTGCGAGGGGACCGTCGGCCGTGACGATGACGTGCGGCAGGCGCCCCTCGATCCACAGGCGTCCCGACGCGTCGAGGTGCCCGATGTCGCCGGTGCGGTGCCAGCGGGCGCCGTCCTCCGGCACGTCGCGCGCGGCCGCGCGATCGGTCAGCCACAGGCGGTCGTAGTGGTCCTTCAGGTGGGCGGCGCTGGTGAGCACCTCGCCGAGGACACCCGGGTCTTCGCTCGGGGTCCCGGTCGCGCGGCCGTCGGCGTCGAGGGCGCTGATCCGGACGCGGTTCGCCCCGATCGGTGCGCCGACGAGCACGCCGGCGTCGGCGGCATCCGTGGCTCCCGTGATCTCGTCGAGCGTGACGTCGGTCACCAGCAGGCACTCGGTCATGCCGTAGGGGGTATGCGCGGTCGCGTTCGGCATGAGCGCGCCGATCGAGGTCAGCAGCGGCGCGCCGACGGGGGCCCCGGTGGAGAGGAACGCGTCGACGCGCGCGAGTGCGTCGCGGTCGGCCGCGGTGAGCGCCTCGGCGGTGGCGACGACGTTCAGCACGGCGGCGGGCGAGAGGAACACCATGCGCGCGTCGGATGCGCGAACGGCCGCCGCAACGGATGCCGCGGTGAGGGTGCGGGGAGCCGAGACGTCCATGTCGGGGGTCGCCGACCGCGTGCCGAGGGCGGGGCCGAGGAGCGCGAACGGGGCGAAGCCGGTGACGAGGCCCGTGTCGGCGGTGACGCCGAAGTGCGCGGCGAGCACGTCGCGGAGCGCGGCGAGCTGGCCGTGCGTGTACGCGACGCCCTTCGCGGGTCCGGTCGAGCCGGAGGTGAAGAGGATCGCGGCAGGGTCGTCGGGGCCGGGCTCGTCGGGGAGGTCGGCGTGCGCGCCGAGGGCGGCGACGTCGGCCAAGCAGGTAGCGACGCCGAGGGTCGCGGCGGTGACGCGCGGGAGGCGCGCGGCCGAGATCCGCAGACCGGGCCAGCCGAGTACGCGCGCGGCGGTGAGGCCGGGGAGCTCGCCGATGATGACGTCGGGCCAGGCGCCGCGGACGGCGCGGGTGAGTCCCTTCACGCCGAGGCCGGCGTCGGCGACGACAACGACCGCGCCGATCCGGAGGCACGCGTAGACGATCGCCGACAGGGTCGGACCCGGGGGGACGAGGAGCGACACGCGGTCGCCGCGCTCGACGCCCATCGCAGACAGGCCCGCCGCGATCTGGCGCACGCGGGTGTTCAGCTGCCGCCAGCTGACCCGGAGGGGCTCGTCGTCGGAGCCGGCGGTGCCGGCGGCCGCCCGCGTCTCCGCGCTGCTCCGCGTCATGTCGATGACGGCCGTGGCGTCATCGTCGGCGCGCGCCTCGAGGGCGCCGAAGATCGGAGCGAAGGGCGTGGCGGACGCATCGGCTCCGGATGCGGGCGCGGGTGCGTCCGGGGTCGCGGTCGCGGGCGGGGCGGTGGCCGAGGGCGCGGCATGCGTTCCCGAGCGTTCCGCGAACCACTCACCGACCCGCTCCCCGAGCCACGCGAAGACCGCGTCGGCGATCGGCCGTTCTTCGGCGATCATGTGCCCGGCGCCCTCGAAGCGGTGGACGTCGGCGTGCGGCAGGCGCGTGACGAGATCGTCGAGGTAGCGGTCGCCGAAGATCGGGTCGCGCGGGCCCCATAGCATGAGGGCCGGCACGGTCAGCGCGGCGACGCCGGTCGCGATGCGCTCGAGCTCGGCGAAGCTCTCGTGGCGCGCGTCGACGGGGATGTCGGCGACGAATCCGCCGATGCCGTCGCGACGATCGGCCGACGCGTAGGGGGCGCGATACGCGTCGCGGACCGCCGGATCGAGCGCGGGCGAGGCGAGGGAGAGCGTCGTGTCCAGGAAGGCGGTCGTGCGCACCGTCGACGCGGCGAGCACGCCGCGTGCCCCGGCGAGGCGCAGCGGCGCCGGGATCGGCACGCCCTCGGGGTGGTGGATCGCGGTGTTGAGCATCATGACGCCCGCGAGCTGCTCGGGGTGGTCGACCGCCCAGCCGAGCGAGACGACGCCGCCCCAATCGTGGCCGAGGGTCACGACATCGCCGTCGAGCTCGAGCGCGTCCGTGACGGCGCCGAGATCCTGCACGCGCTGCGCGAGCGGACGACGGATGCCGGTCCGCTCGGAGTAGCCCATCTCGAGCTGGTCCACGGCGATGACCCGCCACGCGGGAGCGCCGGCGCGGGCCGCCTCGACGGAACCCGACACCACGCTCCGCCACAGGTACGACCAGGTCGGGTTGCCGTGGACGGCGAGGATCGTCCCGACCGGCGTGAGCCCGAGCTCGTCGAGCGCGGGCTGCGAGTCGAGGAGGTGCCAGGAGCGGGAGGCTCCGGCATCCGTTCCGCGTCCGGGCACCGTGACGATGCGCGAGAAGCGCGGGTCGAGACCGGGAAGCCCCGGCGGCGGAACCTGCGCGCGGCCGTTCCGGACCGGCGGGTCGGCCACCGCGGGAGAGGTCACCAGGCCAGTTCCATCATCGCCGTGTTGAGGCCCGAGCCGACGCCCATGAGGAGGACCCGATCGCCTCGTTGCAGGGTCTTCTGCTCCTCGACGAGGGTGATCGGGATCGACGCGGGGCCGACGTTGCCGAGCGTGGGGAAGGTCGTGGGCACGCGCGAGCGGTCGAGTTTGGCGGCCTTCACGATCGCGTTCGTGTGGACGGAGGAGACCTGGTGGGTGATGTAGCGGTCCATCTTCGACCAGTTCCACTCCGGTGCCGCCTCTTTCCAGGCCGACACGACGAGGTCGAGTCCGCCCTTCAGGAGCGCCTTGGCGTCGGTGAACATGCCGTCGACGCTGCCGACGCAGAGCTCGTGGAACTGCGTGGCCGCACGGGTCACGCCGCCGAGGATCCGGTGGCCCTCGGGGTGCTCGTCGGCTCGACCGAGGACGGCGGCGGCCGAACCCGAGCCGAGGGTCAGCGAGGCGAACTCGCTCATGAACCCGTCGCGATCGGCATCCGAGTGCACGAGGCGGTTGATGGTGTTGACCTGGATCTCGTCGGCGTCCTCGCCGTTGACGACGATCGCGTAGCGGATCTGACCCGACTCGATCATGCTCGCGGCGAGGCTCATGCCGTTGACGAAGCCGAGGCAGGCGTTGGCGACGTCGAAGTTGATGGCGGATGTCGGCAGGCCGAGGCCGTGGTGCAGGCGCACGGCGACCGAGGGTTCGAGGTGCTTGCGGGTCACCGAGGTGTTGATGAGGAGGCCGACTTCGCTCGGGTCGACGCCGGCTTCGGCGAGGGCACGTGCGCCGGCCTGGATGGTGGCGTCATCGGTGGCTTCACCGTCGGCCCAGTTGCGTCGCTCGACGACGCCGGCGACGCGCTGGAGGAGCCCGGGCCGGAGTTTCAGGCGCGCGAGGGCGCCCTCGAGGCGCTGCTCGATGTCGGCGGACGTCGTCACCCGCGAAGGGAGCACGCTCGCGACCGACAACAGGGAGACGTTGTCGAAGCGCGTCGTCGCATTACCGGCCACGAAACCTCCGTCACGGACGTACGCGCCCGCGTCGCCCAAAGCCTTGATTTTACGCGTCCCGCATAGCTCGGTGGGCATATGCGGGGGTGGGGTATGCTCCGCGGTCGAATCGGGTGTCGCGGGGCGTGCTGCGGATACGCTGATCCGATGACCGACGCCGAGCCCGCCGACGGTGCCGAGCCCGTGCGGGAGGCGGCATCCGAAGTTGTGCCCGAGTCCGTGCAGGAGGCCCTGCACGAGGTGGGTGTCGGGCCGTGGCCCGGCGGGTCGGACGCGTGGCCGACCGACGAGCGGTACGACCGTGAGCTCCTCGCCGCGGGCGATCGGCGCAACGTCGAGGACCGCTACCGCTACTGGACGATGGAGGCCATCGTCGCCGATCTCGACGAGCGGCGGCATCCGTTCCATGTGGCGATCGAGAACTGGCAGCACGACATGAACATCGGCTCGATCGTGCGGAGCGCCAACGCGTTCCTCGCCGCCGAGGTGCACATCATCGGGCGCCGGCGCTGGAACCGCCGCGGCGCGATGGTGACCGACCGCTACCAGCACGTGCGGCATCACGAGGACGTCGCGGCGTTCACCGCCTGGGCGACGGATGCGGGCCTCCCGGTGATCGCGGTCGACAACGTCGAGGGGTCCGTTCCGGTGGATCGCGCAGAGCTTCCCGAACGGTGCGTGCTGCTGTTCGGCCAGGAGGGGCCGGGCCTGTCGGCGGAGGCGGTGGCCGCGGCATCCGGTGTCGTGGAGATCACGCAGTACGGCTCGACGCGCTCGATCAACGCCAGCGCCGCCGCCGCCGTCGTGATGTACGAGTGGTGCCGCCGCTGGGCCTGACCCCCGCGGTGTGTTGCCCTCCTGGTGCCCGGTTCGGTGGCGCCTATCTGCGGGTGCTGCGCCGCCGCACCCGCAGATAGGCGCCACCGAACGCGCCCCCGGTTCAGTTGGCGCCTCTTGCGGGTGAGGGCGCCGCGCACCCGCAGGACGCGACGAGTGAACCGGGGAGATCCCAGCGTCGCGGGCTGGGCGTCAGTAATGCGCCCCGAAACCGACAGAGCTGTCGGCGCCGTCGAGATCGGCCGCCTCGGACCCGCCGAAGAGGACGCCGAAGCCGCGCCAGGGGTCAGACGCCGGCGACGGCCCACGCCTGACCGCGGACGCGGGCGCCGAGGGTCGCGAGACGGGCGAGCATGTAGACGCCGAAGAACGCGGCGCCGAGCCACGCGAGTCCGACGGTTCCCGCCGGCGCGAGGGCGGCGACGAGCGCGAGTGCGGGGAGGAAAGGCGCAAGGGCCAGCACGCCCGCGGCGGCGAGGTAGCGGACGTCGCCGGCGCCGATCAGCACGCCGTCGAGCACGAAGACGATGCCGCAGATCGGCTGCGCGACGGCGAGGATCAGCAGCGCGGGCTGGATCAGCGCCGCGAGCTCGGCATCCCCGGTGAAGAGCAGCCCCATCACTCCCGACAGTGCCGCGACGAGACCCCCCACGATCACCCCGAACCACGCGCCCCACGCCACTGTGCGCCCCAGCACCCGGTGCGCGAACGGCACGTCGCCGGCGCCGAGGGCCTTGCCGATCAGGGCTTGCGCGGCGATCGCGAGCGCGTCGAGGGCGAACGCGGCGGCGGAGAAGATCGTGAACGCCACCTGCCAGCCCGCGAGCTCCTCCGTCCCGAGGCCGGTCGCGACCGCCACCGTCGCGAGCAGGGCGACGCGCAGCGACACCGTCCGCACGAACAGCCATCCACCCGAGCGGGCCGACCCCGACACTCCCTCGCGACGCGGACGAACGGATGCCTCGTGCCGACGCGCCAGGCGCCCGATCACGACGACGTAGGCCCCGACCATCGCCCATTGCGCGACGACCGTGCCGACGGCGGAACCGGCGATGCCCCACCCGAAGCCGTAGATGAAGAGGGCGTTGAGGAGGGCGTTGCCGGCGAACCCGAGCCCCGCGATCCACAGCGGGGTCACCGTGTCCTGCATGCCGCGCAGGAGCCCGGTCGCGGCGAACACGACGAGCATCGCGGGAAGACCCCACATCGAGATCCCGAGGTAGGTCCGGGCCTGCTCGGCGACGGCATCCGTCGCTCCGAACGCCCCGACGAGCGCGGGGGTGAGCAGCGACCCGCCGAGCGCGAGCACCCCGCCGAGCCCCAGCGCGAGCCACATGCCGTCGATCCCGACGGAGACCGCGCGGCCCGGGTCGCCCGCGCCGAACCGCCGCGCGACGGCCGGGGTCGTCGAGTACGCGAGGAAGACCATCAGCCCCACGATCGTCTGCAGCACCGCCGAGGCGATGCCGAGCCCCGCGAGAGGCGTCACGCCGAGATGACCCACCATCGCGGCATCCACGATGAGGAAGAGCGGCTCGGCGATGAGCGAGCCGAGCGCGGGGACGGCGAGCGCGAGGATCGACCGATTGAGGGTCGTCGGACTCGAACTCGGGCTCCTGCTCACCCCACGAGCCTAGAAGCCCCGCCCGACACGGGAGTCCGGCGGGTGACGGCCGGTCGAACTCCTCGTTCACCCAGCGAAGACATCGGATGCCGTGTCTATCCTGGGACCCATGACCGATGCCCTCCGCTCCGGCCTCGCGCTGGACGAACTCAGCGCCGAGATCCGCCCCCAGGACGACCTGTACCGCTACGTGAACGGCTCGTGGCTCGAGCGGACGGAGATCCCCGACGACAAGGCGCGCTGGGGGTCGTTCCACCTCATCGCCGAGCAGGCGGAGAAGGACGTCCACGCGATCATCGAAGAGTCCGTCAGCGCCGATCCCGGCACCGAGCCGCGGAAGATCGGCGACCTCTTCACCAGCTTCATGGACACCGAGCGCATCGAGCAGCTGGGCGCCGAGCCGCTGCATCCGCTCCTCGCCCGCATCGACGCGGTCTCTTCGATCGAGGAGCTCCTGGTGCTCCTCGGCGAGTTCGAGCGCGAGGGCGTCGGCGGGCTGCTCGGCCTCTACATCGAGGCCGACCCGGGCGACCCGCAGCGCTACGTCCCCTTCGTCGCGCAGTCGGGGCTTTCGCTCCCCGACGAGAGCTACTACCGCCTCGAGAACTTCACCGAGCTCCGCCGCGTGTTCGAGGGGCACGTCGCACGGATGCTGACCCTCGCCGGAGTGCCGGATGCCGAGGCCGCCGCCGCGCGCATCCTCGCCTTCGAGACCGAGGTCGCCACCCACCACTGGGACAACGTCCGCAGCCGCGACGCGGTCGCCACGTACAACCTCTTCGGCTGGGACGACCTCGTCGCCCGCGCCGGTGTCGACCTCGCGCCCTGGCGCGACGCGCTGGCCCCGGGCCGTGCGGAGGCGTTCGCCGAGGTCGTGGTGTCGCAGCCGAGCTTCGTCGAGGCGCTCGCCGGCATCCTCGTCCCCGAGCGCCTGCCGGTGCTGAAGGACTGGCTGCGCTTCCGCGTCATCCGCTCGTGGGCGTCGCTGCTGTCGGAGGACTTCGTCGCCGAGAACTTCGCGTTCTCGGGGACCCAGCTCTCCGGCGTCCCGCAGCTGCGAGAGCGCTGGAAGCGGGGCGTGAGCTTCGTCGAGGCGGCGATGGGGGAGGCCGTCGGCAAGGTCTACGTCGATCGGCACTTCCCGCCGGCGGCGAAGGACGCGATGGACGAACTCGTCGCGAACCTCATCGAGGCGTACCGCCGGAGCATCACCGACCTCGAGTGGATGAGCCCCGCCACCCGCGAGCGCGCCCTGGAGAAGCTCGACGCGTTCACCCCGAAGATCGGCTACCCGAAGAAATGGCGCGACTACTCGGGGCTCACGGTCGACGCCGGCGACCTCGTCGGCAACGCCCTGCGCGCCCACGTGCTCGAGCACGACCGTCAGCTGGCGAAGATCGGTCAGCCGATCGACCGCGACGAGTGGCTCATGACGCCGCAGACGGTCAACGCCTACTACCACCCGCTGTACAACGAGATCGTCTTCCCGGCGGCCATCCTGCAGTACCCGTTCTTCGAGGCGGACCGGGATGCCGCGGCCAACTACGGCGGCATCGGCGCGGTCATCGGGCACGAGATCGGGCACGGGTTCGACGACCAGGGGAGCCGCTACGACGGCACGGGTGCGCTCAACGACTGGTGGACCGCCGAGGACCGCGCGGCGTTCGAAGAGCGCACCGCGAACCTCATCGCCCAGTACGACGCGCTCTCCCCGGTCGGCCTCGGCGAGGAGCACACGGTCAACGGGTCGCTCACGATCGGCGAGAACATCGGTGACCTGGGCGGGCTCGGCATCGCTCTGAAGGCGTATGCGCTGCACCTAGAGAAGGCGGGTGAGCCGGCCGACGGCGGCGAGATCGACGGGTTCACCGGCATCCAACGCCTTCTGCTGAGCTGGGCGCAGATCTGGCAGCAGAAGGGCCGGGATGCCGAGACCATCCGCCTGCTGACGATCGACCCGCACTCGCCGAACGAGTTCCGGTGCAACCAGATCGTGCGGAACATCGATGCGTTCTACGATGCCTTCAGCGTCACCGAGAGCGACGCGCTGTGGCTGCCGACAGACCAGCGCGTGACGATCTGGTGATCCCGGGCGGAACCCGAACCGCCTGACCCGCGAAACCCAGGAAGGACGCGCGAGCGTGGCCACCGAACCCCGAAAGGATGCCGCGCCTCTGCGGAGCGCCCGGAAGCGCACCGAGCGACGCCTCCCGCGCCGCGCGGCGGTCGGGAGACGGTCGTTCGCGCCGTCGATGAAGGCGCTGGAGTCGGTCGCGGCGTCGGGGGCGAAGGTCGCGGTGCACGTGGCCGACCTCGACCGCGGCGACGTGGTGCTCGAGGGCGACGACCACCTGACCCTGCCGGTCGCGGGCCTCGGGGTGGTGCCGCTGCTGATCGACGTGGCGGCCGGTTTCACCGCCGGTGCGCTCGATCCGCTCGAGATCGTCGACCGCGGCGGGAACGATGCCACGCCCGGCGGCGGGATCTGGCGGCACCTGAAGGCGCCCGCGCTGCCGCTGACCGATCTCGCGGTGCTCGCCGCCGCGGCGGGGGACGCGCTCGCCGCGAACATCCTGCTCGAGCGGGTGGGTCTTCCCGCGGTCCGGACGCGCATCGAGGCGCTGGGTCTTCGCCGCACCGCGCTCATGGACCGCTTCCGCGACGACCGCGGACCGGACGACGCGCCGCACGTCGCGCTCGCGTCGGCGCGCGAGCTCGCTGAGCTGTTTGCGGCGCTCGTGAACTCCTCCGCGGTCTCGCCGGCGGTGAGCGTCCAGGTCGCGGAGTGGCTGAGCCTCAACCAGGACCTGTCCCTCGTCGGGTCGGCGACCGGTCTCGATCCGTTCGCGCACGACGACGATGCGCACGGGATGCTCTTCGTGAACAAGACCGGTCGGGATGTCGGCATCCGTGCTGAGGCGGGCGTCCTCGGTGGTCCCCGCGCCGGCGTCGCCTACGCCCTCATCGTCTGCTTCGACGACCTCTCCATCGCCCATCGCCTGCGCGCCCATGAGGCGTTCCGCATCCTCGGCACGGACATCATGGAGTACGTCTTCTAGGAGGGTCCGGGGCCCCGGGTAGGGTGAAGCGGATGAGCCGGAAGACCGAGACCGAGGAGGCGCGAGCGGTCCAGACGCTCGGCGCCGCGGTGCGCGACGCCCGACGCCGCCTGGGGCTGAGTGTGCAGGCGCTGTCCGAGAAGGCCGGAGTCAGCTTCGGCCTCGTCAGCCAGCTCGAACGCGGCATGGGCAATCCGTCCCTGCAGTCGATCCACCGCCTCGCGAGCGCCCTCGGGGTCCCGGCGGGGCAGCTGCTCGACGAACCGGCGGGGGAGCTCGCCGTCGTCCCGGCCGGTCAAGGGCACCGGATGCCGCCCATCGCCGACATCCCCGCGGACCAGCAGTCGGTGCGCGAGCTGCTCACTCCGCGCGGGGAATCGATGCTGCAGCTCATCCGCTCGACCCTGCCCCCGGGATTCAGCAACGAGAGCCGCCCGTTCCGCCACATCGGCACCGAGACGGTGACGGTCGAATCCGGCGTGCTGGTCGTCGCGCAGGGCGAGCGTCGCGTGCGCCTGGAGGCAGGTGACACCGTCACCTACGGTTGCTCGGAGGCGCACTGGTGGGCCAACGGGCACGACGCCGAGACCGTCGTCCTCGGCGCGGTCACGCCCTTCGAACGGTGAGTGATCACGCCTTACGAGCGCTGACGGTGCCGCGGAGGTCCGCTGCCCGCAGCTCGACGAGCCGGGCGAGGTCGTCCAGCGGATCGGCGTGATCGTCCACGCGCAGATCGACCGTCCCGTCGGCCTCCGTCGGACCCGCCACGAGCACGGCAGCACTCTGCCGGCCGCGGACGTCTCCACCCGCCCCTTCGCCCGCGGCGAGGACGCCGACCAGTACACCGGCGAAGCGCGCTGCGGCATCCGGAGCGTCGGCATCGAGCGTCCACAGCGGCGCGAGAGCGTCCCGCATGGCGTCCAGGACGCCGGGGCCGGCGAGGAGGTTGCCGGCGACGATCGCGTCCTCGAGGACGAGGTGCCCGGTCCACGGTGTGGTCTCCGTGCCCGTGTGTGCGGCCCCCGCCCCGTGCGCGGGGAGGAGCAGCGCCTGGCGCAGCGGAGCACCGGCATCCCACTCCGCGATGCGGTCGATCGCGGTCTGCGCGTCGGCCCCGGCATCCGTCGCGTCCAGCAGGAGCCCGCGCAGCGCGCGGTTCGTCCAGGCCTGACTCGCCACCGCTCCGACCCCGGGTCGCACCGCCGGGACGGCGTTGCCGACGGCGAGCGAGCGGCTCGCGGTGGCTGCGCCGAGGAGGCCGGACTGCGGATGCCGGGCCAGGACGGTGAAGGTCATCTGTTCCTCTCGCGGGGGTGGAGCCGATTGTGAAGATTCTGTTTCGAGATCGCCGGAGGCTTGTCCCGTCCCCTCATGGTGGCACATACTGATCGAATCATCATCAAAATGATGCCCCCGAGATGATGTTCCGTCCGACAACCCGATAGGCACACCATGAACAAGCGCACCGCACTCGGCGCGGCGTCCCTCGTCGCCGCGCTCACGCTCGCCGGCTGCTCCGCCGGTGAGAGCGTCGACATCGACGGCGCCGACAGCGTCGACGGCGACGTCCTTATCGCCGCGATCGGCGGCGAGCCCGACCAGCTCGACCCGCAGCGCACCAGCTCGTACTTCGCCTTCGAGGTGCTGGAGAACGTCTTCGACACCCTCGTCGCCCCCGACGAGAACCTCGAGATGCAGCCCGCGCTCGCCGAGAGCTGGGAGGTCAGCGACGACCAGCTCACCTGGACCTTCGACCTCCGCGACGACGTGACCTTCCACGACGGGTCGGAGTTCACCAGCGAGGACGTCGTCTACTCGTACCGCCGCATCATCGACGAGCAGCTCGCCAACGCGTGGAAGTTCGCCGCGATCACCGACATCACCGCGCCCGACGACGACACCGTCGTCATCACCGTCGCCCAGCCCACCCCGAACCTGCTCAGCAACCTCGGCGGCTTCAAGGGCATGGCGATCGTGCAGCAGGAGAACGTCGAATCGGGCGACATCACCACCGCCCCCATCGGCACGGGTCCCTTCTCGGTCACCGGATACTCCTCGGGCGACCGCATCACCCTCGCTGCCAACGCCGACTACTGGGGCGGCGCCCCCGAGCTCGCCGGCGTCGAGTACCGCTTCATCTCCGAGCCCGCGACGGCCCTCGCCGCCCTCCGCGCCGGCGACATCCACTGGACCGACGTCGTGCCGCCCCAGCAGGTGAGCGAGCTCGAGTCGGACGACACCGTCCAGCTCGGTCTGACGCCCTCCAGCGACTACTGGTACCTCGCCCTCAACGAGGCGCGCGAGCCGTGGAACGACGTCCGCGTGCGCCAGGCGCTCGCCTACGCCATCGACCGCGACGCGATCGTCCAGGCCGTCAGCTACGGCACCGCGGCGCTGAACCAGCTCGCGATCCCCGAGCAGAGCGTCTGGTACACCGCCTACGACGAGTACTCCACCGACCTCGACACCGCTCAGGCCCTCCTCGACGAAGCCGGCTTCACCGGCGGCACGCTCGACCTGCTCGCCACCTCGGACTACCCCGAGACCGTCACCGCCGCGCAGATCATCGCGTCGAACCTCGAGCCCCTCGGGATCGACGTCGAGATCCGCCAGCCCGACTTCTCGACGTGGCTCGACGAGCAGAACACCGGCAACTTCGACATGCTCATGATGGGCTGGCTCGGCAACATCGACCCGGACGACTTCTACTACGCCCAGCACCACACCGACGGTGCCAGCAACGCGCAGAAGTACTCCAACACCGAGGTCGACGCGCTGCTTGACGCCGGACGCATCGAGACCGACCCCGAGGCGCGGAAGGAGCAGTACGCCCAGGCCGCGACGATCATCGCCGACGAGGCCAGCTACATCTACCTCTACAACCCCTCGGTCATCCAGGTCTGGTCGCCGGACGTGACCGGCTACACCACGCGCGCCGACCGCGCGATCCGCTTCGACGAGGCGTCGCTGGCCGGCTGAGCCGCGGCATCCCGAGCATCGCCGAAGAGCCCCCCGCAGCACACGAGACCCGACGAGAGCAGACGACATGAGAATGAGACCCGCACGCATCGCGCGGTTCCTCGGCGTGCGTCTGCTCTCGTCGGCGATCGTGCTGCTGGGGGTGATGATCGTGGTGTTCGCCCTCATCCAGCTCGTCCCCGGCGACCCCGTGCGCCTCGCGCTCGGGACCCGCTACACCCCCGAGGCCTACGAGGCGCTGCGTGCGGCATCCGGACTCGACCGTCCGCTGTGGGAGCAGTTCTTCGGCTATCTCGGAAGCGCCTTCACCGGCGACCTCGGGGTGAGCTTCCGCAACGGCCAGCCGGTGACCGTCACGCTCCTCGACCGGTTGCCGGCGACGATCTCGCTGGCGCTCGTCGGTCTCATCATCGCGATCATCCTGTCGGTGCCCGCCGGCATCTACTCGGCGCTCCGCGAGGGTCGCCTGAGCGACGTGATCGTGCGGCTCACCAGCCAGTTCGGCGTCTCGATCCCCGACTTCTGGCTCGGGATGCTGCTCATCTCGCTGTTCTCCGTCACCCTCGGCCTCCTCCCCGCGAGCGGGTACGTCGCGTTCGGCGAGGATCCGGCGGGGTGGCTCCGGCAGGTGCTCCTCCCGGGCCTGACGGTCGGACTCGTGGCGGGGGCGATCATGACCCGCTATATCCGCGCCGCCGTCATCGACGTCGCCTCGTCCGGATACGTCCGCACCGCGGTGTCGAAGGGCCTCCCGCGCCACATCGTGACCTTCCGTCACATCGTCCGCGGCGCCCTCGTCCCGGTGCTCACGATCGCCGGCATCCAGCTCGCGACGATCCTCGGCGGCGTGGTCGTCGTCGAGGTCGTCTTCGCCTGGCCCGGTCTCGGCCGCCTCGTCTACGAGGCCGTCGCCGCCCGCGACTACCCGCTCATCCAGGGCGCCGTGCTGCTGGTGGCGGTGATGTTCATCATCGTGAACCTCATCGTCGACGTCCTCTACGCCATCGCCGACCCGAGGATCCGCGTCTCATGAGCGTCGACCAGCTGAGCTCCCCGACCCCCGCCGCCGCGAGCGGGCGGACCCCCGCCTGGCGCCTGCTGCTGGCGAACCCCGTGACCGTCACGAGCTCCGCGGTGCTGCTCGTCATCGTCGTCGCGTCGGTGTTCTCCGGCATCCTCGCCCCCTACGGCATCAACGACATCGACGTCGCCAACGCCCTCCAGCCCCCGAGCGTCGCGCACTGGTTCGGCACCGACGAACTCGGCCGCGACGTGTTCTCGCGCGTGCTCGTCGCGGGCTCGACCTCCCTGTCGATCGCCGTGGTCGCGGTGCTGTTCGCCCTCGTCCTGGGTCTCGCCATCGGCGCGGTCGCCGGCTACCGCGGCGGATGGGCGGATGCCGCGCTCATGCGCGTCGTCGACGTCATGTTCGCCTTCCCGGTGCTGCTGCTGGCCCTGGCGATCGTGGCGATCTTCCAGCCCGGGCAGCTGACGACGATGATCGCGATCGGCGTCGTCTACACCCCGATCTTCGCCCGCGTCGCCCGTGCGAGCGCCCTGTCGGTGCGGACCTCGCCGTTCGTGCAGGTGTCCCAGACGATGGGGACGCCCGGGTGGTCGATCCTCTTCCGCCACGTCCTGCCGAACATCTCCGGGCCGATCGTCGTGCAGACCTCGCTCTCGCTGGCGTTCGCGATCCTGTCCGAGGCGGCGCTGTCGTTCCTCGGTCTCGGCATCCAGCCGCCCGCCCCCTCGTGGGGCGGCATGCTCTTCACCGCGCAGGGCTTCCTCGGCCAGGCGTGGTGGATGAGCGTCTTCCCGGGCGCGGCGATCTTCGTCACGGCCCTGGCCTTCAACCTCGTTGGGGACGGCCTGCGCGACGTGCTCGACCCCCGACAGCGGAGCCTCATCGAGGCGAGGAGGGCGCGATGAGCGCGAACGTGCTGAGCGTGCGGGACCTGCGGGTCTCGATCGGACCGCGCGAGATCGTCCACGGCATCGACTTCGACGTCGCCGACGGGCAGACCCTCGGGATCGTCGGCGAATCCGGGTCGGGCAAGACCATGTCGGTGCTCGCCGCGACGGGACTCATCGACGCCCCCGGGGCGCGCGTGTCGGGGTCGAGCATCCTCCTCCCCACGTCGGGATCGGATGCCGGGGCGGATGCCCTGGCCTCGGGGATCGAGCTTGTCGGCGCCTCGGAGCGGACCCTCCGGAGCGTCCACGGCGACCGCATCGGGTTCGTCTTCCAGGACCCGTCGACCTCGCTGAATCCCTTCCTCACGATCGGGCGCCAGATCACCGAGTCGCTCGAGGTGCACCGGCGCCTGAGCGGGAAGGCGGCGCGGACCCGCGCGATCGACCTCCTCGAGGCCGTCGGCCTGCCGAATCCCGATGAGCGCGTCGACGCCTACCCGCACCAGTTCTCCGGCGGCCAGCGCCAGCGCGCGATGATCGCGATCGCCCTCGCGTGCGACCCGGCGCTCCTCATCGCCGACGAGCCGACCACCGCGCTCGATGTGACCACGCAGGCGCAGATCCTCGAGCTCGTCCGCGACCTTCAGCGCGAGCGCGGTACCGCGGTCGTGTGGATCAGCCACGACCTCGGGGTCATCGGCCAGGTCGCCGACGACGTCCTGGTGCTCCGCGAAGGCACGGCACTCGAGCAGCGCCCCGCGGGCGACCTCTACGCCGACCCGCGGCACGACTACACGCGGGAGCTCCTGCGCGCCCGGCCCCGGATCATCGCCGGGGCGGGACCCGCCGCGCCCGCGGCATCCGCTCCTCTGCTGGAGGTGCAGGGGCTCGACGTCTCCTTCACCATCTCGACCCCGACCGGGCATCGGAGCATCCACGCCGTCGACGACGTCTCGTTCACGCTCGACCGCGGCACGACCCTCGCGCTCGTGGGGGAGTCCGGGTCGGGCAAGTCGACGATCGCGGGAGCGCTCACCGGCCTTGTGGCGCCGCGGGCAGGGACGGCGACGCTCGCGGGCTCCGACGTCCTGCGCGCCTCGCGGCGTGAACGGCGCCGCATCGCGATGGTGTTCCAGGACCCGTTCGCCTCGCTCGACCCGCGCCGGAGCGTCGGCGACGCGATCGCGGAGCCCCTGCGCGTGCACCGGCTCGTGCCCGGGGGCGTGCGCGGGCGCGACCGGCGGGTGCGGGAGCTGCTCGACCTCGTCGGGCTGCCCGAGGCCTTCGCCACGCGCTTCCCGCACGAGCTCTCCGGCGGTCAGCGCCAGCGGATCTCGATCGCACGCGCCCTCGCCCTCGAGCCCGAGCTGATCATCCTCGACGAGGCGACCGCGTCGCTCGACGTCTCGGTGCAGGCACACGTGCTCGAGCTCCTCCGGCGCCTCCAGCGCGAGCAGGACCTCACCTACCTCTTCATCGCGCACGACCTCGCGATCGTGCAGGAGATGAGCCACGCCGTGGTCGTGCTCAAGGAGGGGAAGGCCGTGGAAGCGGCATCCTCCGCGGAGATCTTCGCGAACCCGCGGGAGGAGTACACGCGGCGCCTGCTCGAGGCCGTGCCGCCGGAGGTCCCGCGCGCCGCGCGCACCGGCGAGGGCTGAGCGCGGTCCGGCGCGGTCGGTCTAGAAGACGATCGTGTGGTTCCCGTGACGGATGACGCGGTCCTGGGCGTGCCACAGCACCGCGCGGGAGAGCACCTGGCGCTCGACATCCGCTCCTCGGCGGGCGAGCTCCGACGCCGAGTCGGCGTGCGTGACCCGGACGGTGTCCTGCTCGATGATCGGGCCCTCGTCGAGGTCGGACGTGACGTAGTGGCTCGTCGCGCCGATGAGCTTGACGCCGCGCTCCTTGGCCTTGCGGTACGGCTCGGCGCCGATGAACGCGGGGAGGAAGGAGTGGTGGATGTTGATCACCGGCACCCCGAGCTCGCGGAGGAAGTCGCCGGAGAGGATCTGCATGTAGCGGGCGAGGACGACGAAGTCGACGTTGCCCTGCAGGAGCTCGAGGATCTTCGCCTCGGAGGCGCTCTTGTCGGGACCCTTCACCGACGGGACGTGGAAGAACGGCACCCCGAAGGAGCGGACGTCCTCGGCCGAGGTGGTGTGGTTCGAGATGACCATCGGCACGGTGACGGGGAGGTCGCCGCGGCGGTGGCGCCACAGGAGGTCGAGGAGGCAGTGGTCCTGCTGCGAGGCGAGGATCGCCATGCGCTTGGGGACCGACTGGTCGGTGACCGACCACTGCAGGTCGAACCCGTCGCCGAGGGTGCGGGCGAGGTCGGCCTCGATCTCGGGGAGCGCTGCGGTCAGGTTGGTGCGGTGGAACACCACGCGCTGGAAGTAGTCGCCGCCGACCGGGTCGTCGGAGTACTGGTCGAACGCGACGATGTTGCCGTCGTGCCGGGTGATCAGCGCCGACACCGCCGCGACGATGCCGGGGCGGTCGGTGCCGTGGACGATGAGGCAGGCGTGGTCGGGTGCGAGGTGCGGGAGGTGCGCGGCCATTGTTCGATTCTGCCAGTCCCTCCCCGCCCCGCCGCATCCGCCCCCTCCCGTCCCTTCGGTCCCCTTCTTGGCCGCGAGACTGCATCCTCCCGTCGAAACTGCGTGCGCGGCGTGCAGTCTCGACCGGAGGATGCAGTCTCGCGGTCAGGGGGACGCCGGCGGGGCGCGGTCAGGGGGAGGGGGTGAGGACGTGGCGGTCGCGGCCGGCGGCGACGCCGATCACCATCTGCGCGAGGAGGACGGCGAGCAGGATGCCGAGCGAGAGCAGCCAGCCGCCGGTGAGCGCGTACGCGAGACCGAAGGCGACGGGGCCCGCGGCGGCGATGATGTAGCCGACCGACTGCGCCATCCCCGACAGGGCCGCGGACTGGTCGTGATCGCGCGCCCGATCGGCCATCAGGGTCAGCGACATGCTGAGCGAAGCGCCCGTCGACAACCCGATCAGCACGATCCACAGCGACAGGGCCGCGGGCTGCGCCATCAGCCCGATCACGCCGATCACGGCGAGCACGGGAAGGAGCGCCGGGATCCAGCGGCGGATCCGCCCGCGCAAGACCAGCGGGAGGGCGAGCGAGCTCACGATCGACACCAGCTGGTAGACCATGACATCCACCCCCGCCATGACCGGCGACCGTCCGAGCGAGGTCGAGATCGCCGCGAGCCACGTCAGCGTCATGTAGAACAGCGTCGCCTGCACGCCCATGTATCCGGCCACCGCCCAGGCGACGCGGTCGGTCCAGATCCCGGTGCGCCCCGGCATCCGTGCCGAGCGGATGCCGCGACCCGGCTCGCTCCGGCGGAACCACGCCCACGCCCCCGCCGCGAGGGGAAGCGCCGCGAGACCGGTGATCGCCAGGGAGAGCCGCCAGTCGTCCGGCGTGGGACCCGCGTTCGACAGGGGCACGGCGACGCCCGAGGCGATCGCTCCGGCGCCGCCGAGGAGGGCCGTGTACAGCGCCATCAGGGCGGGGACCCGGGTGGGCGCGTCGCGCTTGATGACCGCCGGCATCAGCACGTTCACCAGAGCCAGGGCGACGCCGATGAGGACGGTCCCGAGCCAGAGCGCGGCGACAGGGCCCGGGAGCGAACGGACCACGGTTCCGATCGCGAGGAGGACGAGAGCCCCGAGCACGCTGGTCGACATCCCGAACCGCCGACTGATCGCGAGAGCGAGCGGGGAGACGGCCGCCCACACGAGCAGGGGCACGGCACCCAGGAACCCGAGCGTCGGCGCCGTCAGCCCGGTGTCGGCGCCGATCTGCTGGAGCAGCGGGCCGACGGACGTGATCGTCGGGCGCATGTTGATCGCGACGAGGCAGACCGTCGCGACCAGCGCCCAGGTCGCGGGAGCGCGCCCGAGGTCGCGCCGGGCGGTCGGCGAATCGGTCACCGGCCGATCCGGTCGACGAGGTCGAGCCCGCGGCGCGCCCACGCGATCTCGCCCTGCGCGCGCTCGACGAGACCCTCGTAAGCGAAGCGCTTGTAGGCGATGGTGCGCTCGCGATCGTCCTCGGCCGTGACCGCGAGGCGCCGCACCAGCATGGGGTTCTCCACGGCGTCGATGCGCTCGATCTCGCGCTCCCACTGCGCGAGCTCCGCCTCCCACTGCGCGATGTGCGCGTGGAGGAAGCGACGTGCGGACTCGGCATCCGTCGTCTCGAGGTAGGCGGCGCGGAGATGGGCCGGGTCGCGCACGCGCTGGTAGTCGAGGGGGCCGCGCATCCAGTCGAGGAAGGCGCGGTCTCCGGCATCCGTCACGTGATACACCCGACGTGTGCCGAGGCGACCGCGGGTCTGCTCTTCGGGTTCGATGAGTCCCTCGGACGCCATCTTGCGCAGCTCGGGATAGATCTGGGAGTCGGGGGCGTGCCAGACGTGTCCGACCGACTGCGAGAACTGCTTCTGCAGGTCGTATCCCGACAGGGGGCCGACGCGCAGCAGCGCCAGCAGCGCGTATCGCAGGCTCATCGCTCTCCTCCCGTCCCCACCGTACCGATCCCCGCCCCGCCGCCCGTCCCTCCCCTGACCGCGAGACTGCATCTCCCCGTCGAGACTGCGCGCGCGGCGTGCAGTCTCGACCGGAGGATGCAGTCTCGCGGCCAGGAAGAGGGGGTGGGGGGTCAGGCGGTGTAGCCGGTGCGCCAGCCGCCGTGGTAGGTCTGGCGGGCGACGGTCGAGTAGGGGACGGGGCTCACGACGGCGCGGACCTCGAGCTGACGGTGCGGCTCCACCGAGGCCTTCGACGTGCCGCCGTTCGGCTCGCCCCAGACCACCGTGACCTCGGCGCCCTCGGGCACGTCGGGGGCGACGGTGGCGAGCGACAGGGCGCGCTTCTCGTTCGCGCTGTAGCCGGTGAACATCGAGAAGCCCACGACGCTGCCTCCGGCATCCGTCACCGCGTCGTAGTTGGCCGAACCGTAATTCGCCAGCGGCAGGTCGAAGAACTTGTAGCTGTCGTTGTCGGTGTCGAACAGCGAGGCGAAGATCTTCGTGACGTCCTCGGCGTTCCACGCGAGGGTGACCTTCCGGCGCTGCGTGGCCGGGTCGATCTTCTCGAGCGCGTCGCGACCGATGAAGTCGTGGTCGAACTTCACGAACGACCCGTAACCCAGCTCCCACGGGGTCAGGTAGTAGTCCGAGATGTCGTCGGACACGAACGACCCGGCGAGCGTCCCGGTCGCCTCGTAGCTGTCGACGCCGAGCCATTCGCGGTAGGCGCGCTCGGCCTCGCCGTCGTAGATCGCCGGCAGCGGCGAGGGGATCCAGCCCGACTCCAGCGTGTTCGAGGGGTACGCGCGCGATCCCACGGGGACGAGGCCGAACTCCGCCCCCGCCTCGACGATGAGGTCGCGGATGCGGTGGTGGTCGGCGTAGGGGCCCCAGATCTCCAGGCCCGGTGCGCCCGCCATGCCGTGGCGGAGGGTGCGGACGTTCATGTCGGCGATGCGCATCGTCGACATGTTGAAGAAGCCGAGCTTCTCCAGCGGTCCGCCGTTGAGCTTCTCGATGACGTCCCACGCCTTCGGACCCTGGATCTGGAAGCGGTAGTACTTCCGCGACACCGCGTCACCGTAGGGGCGGGAGGGGGAGCGGCGGTCGACCTCGATGTCGAGGTTCTGATAGCCGCCGGTCTCGCCGTGGAACATCAGCCAGTTCGACGCCGGCGCCCGGCCGACGTAGACGTACTCGTCCTCGGCTTCACGGAACAGGATGCCGTCGCCGATGACGTGTCCGGACGCGGTGGTCGGCACGTACTGCTTGGCCTTGTTCACGGCGAAGTTCGCCACCGAGTTGATCGCGGTGTCGGAGATCAGGCGGATGGCGTCGGAGCCGCGGAGGAACACGTTGTCCATGTGGTGCGACTGGTCGTAGAGCACCGCGGTGTCGCGCCACGCACGCTGCTCCTTGATCCAGTTCTGGAAGTCGGCGGGGACGACGGGGTAGATGTACGAGCCGATGGGCGAGTTGCGCAGCAGCTCGACGGCGTTGCGCTGATCCAGCAGCTGCTGAAGGTTGTCGGCCATGAGGGGAACCTCTCTGTTCGGGGTGTGGCGGTGTCTGTTCGGGGTAGGAGGAGCAGGGGCGGGGTCTCGCCGCGTCAGGCGAAGACGATGGTGTGGTTGCCGTGACGGATGACGCGGTCCTCGGCGTGCCACTGCACGGCGCGCGAGAGCACGGCCCGTTCGACGTACGCCCCGCGGACTTGGAGGTCGGCGGCACTCATCGAGTGGTCGACGCGGGCGATGTCCTGCTCGATGATCGGTCCCTCATCGAGGTCCTTCGTGACGTAATGGCTCGTCGCGCCGATCATCTTCACGCCGCGCTCGTGGGCCTTCCGGTAGGGAGCTGCGCCGATGAAGGCGGGGAGGAAGGAGTGGTGGATGTTGATCACCGGTACCGCCACGCGGTCGAGGAAGTCCTCCGAGAGGATCTGCATGTACCGCGCGAGGACGACGACGTCGACATTGCCGGCCAGGAGCTCGACCATCCGCGCTTCGGCCTCGGTCTTGTCCGGTCCCTGAGAGGGCACGTGGAAGAAGGGGATGCCGAACGAGCGGACGTCCTCGGCGATCTTGGTGTGGTTGCTGATGACCATCGGTATGGTCACGGGGAGTTCGCCGCGGCGGTGGCGCCACAGCAGCTCGAGGACGCAGTGGTCGGATGTCGACGCCAGGATCGCCATCCGCTTGGGGACCGACTGATCGGACAGTGCCCACTCGAGTCCCAGCCCGCCGACGGTCTCGGCGAGATCCGCCTCGATCTCGGGCATCGCGGCGGCGAGGCCGGGACGGTGGAAGACCACGCGTTGGAAGAAGGCGCCGCCGTCGGCGTCGTCGGAGTACTGGTCCAGCGCGACGATGTTGCCGTTCTGCCGGCTCACCAGGGCGGAGACGGCGGCGACGATGCCGGGGTGGTCGGGGCCGTGGACGATCAGGCAGGCGCGATCGCGCAGCGCGTCGTTGTGGACGGTCATCAGCGCCCCCTCACGACCGCGGCTCGGCGGACGAGGACGCGCCGTACTGCTGGACCCATTCCGCCGTGGCCAGCAGCCCGCCGAAGGTGTAGAAGTGCAGCTTCACATCGCCGGATGCCGGTCGCTCCGCCAGCAGGGTCGACAGGTCGGAGACGAACCGGTCAGGGCCGGCAGTGCCCATGAGGTTGGTGAGGGAGAAGCCGTACTTCTTCACGATCATCGCGTTGGCGCCGACGCCGAAGCGCCGCGCGAAGCCGATCAGTCGCTTGATGCCGGCAGGTCCCGGCGTGCCGATCCGGATCTGCGCGTCGATGCCGCGGTCGCGCACCTGCTCGATCCACGCCATCACCGGATCGGTGTCGAAGGCGAACTGCGTGAGGATGACGGCATCCAGCCCCTGCTCCTTCAGGGCTGCGACCTTGTCCTCCAGGTGTCGCCAGAGCACATCGCTCGCGATGTCGGGGTGTCCCTCGGGGTAGCCCGCGATCGAGACCTCCGTCGCACCGTGCGCCTGCAGCAGGCCGGACCGGATGACCGACAGCGAGTCGGGGTAGGGTCCCTCGGGCTCGGCGGGATCGCCTCCGACGGCGAAGACGTGACCGGTGGCGCCGACCTCCTGCAGGCGTCCGAGGAATTCCTCGAGCTGAGCCGCGGATGCCAGGCGTCGAGCGGAGATGTGGGGGACCGGGATGAACCCGTGGTCCGCGACGGCCTTCGCCGCCGCCAGGCGCATGTCGAGGTCCTCGTTCCCGAGGAACGTCACGTTGATCTTCGTGCCGGGCGGGATCGCGGATGCCGCCTCCTCGAGGCCGGCCACGTCCTTCCCGGTCATCTCCAGCGAGAAGTCGCTGATCAGCTTCCGTGCGGCCACGGGGTCGGCGGCGGGAGTGTGTCGAGACACGGATCGAGGTCCTTTCCGCTGTGCGGCGGGGCGCATCATCGCGCCGTCGAAAGGACTTTACCTATACGCATAGGGAATGTCCATAGACACATCGCGACGGGCGTGCGATCTTGGAAGCCGCAGAACACGTCAACGAGAGGGACAACGATGTCTACCGTCACAGAACAGACCGCTGCGTCACTGATCGACCCCGAGGTCTTCGCCGGCCGCATCCACATCGACGGCCACTGGGTGCCGGGGGGTGGCGGCGAGATCGCCTCCGTCGAGCCGGCGACCGGCGAGACGCTGGCGATGGTGGGGATGGCGGATGCCGACGACGTCGCGCGCGCCGCGGAGGGCGCGGCCCGTGCGCAGAAGGAGTGGGCGGCGATGCCGCACCCCGCGCGTGCCGCGGTGCTCCGGAAGGCCGCGCAGCTCTGGGAGGCGCACGCCGAGGAGATCATGGGATGGAACGTGCGCGAGGTCGGCGCCATCCCGCCGCTCGCCGGGTTCGCCCTGCATGTCACCGCCGCCGAGTGCTACGAAGCGTCCTCGCTCCCGTCCGCCCCGCTCGGGTCGATCCTCTCCAGCGAAGAGCCCCGGCTCTCGCTCGCGCAGCAGATCCCCGTCGGTGTCGTCGGGGTGATCTCGCCCTTCAACGTCCCGCTGATCCTCGGCATCCGTGCCGTCGCGCCCGCCCTCGCCCTCGGCAACGCCGTGCTGCTCAAGCCCGACCCGCGCACCGTGATCACCGGCGGCGTCAGCATGGTGCGCATCTTCGAGGAGGCGGGCCTTCCCGCCGGACTCCTGCAGCTCGTCCCCGGCGGCGCCGAGGTCGGGGAGGCCATGGTCGCCGACCCGCGCGTGCGCGTCGTCGCGTTCACGGGCTCGACGCGCGCCGGGCGGGCGGTCGGCGAGCTCGCCGGACGCCACCTCACCCGCGCCCACCTCGAGCTCGGCGGCAACTCGGCCTTCATCGTGCGCCACGACGCCGACGTCGACAAGGCCGTCAATCTCGCGACGTGGGGCGCGTTCCTCCACCAGGGGCAGATCTGCATGACCGTCGGCCGGCACATCGTGCACGAATCGCTCTTCGACCAGTACGTGGAGAAGCTTGCGGCCAAGGCCGATTCGATGCACGTCGGCGACCCCGCGGCGGGCCAGGTGCACCTCGGGCCACTCATCGACGAGGTGCAGCGCGACCGCGTCCACACCCTCGTGCAGGATGCCGTCGCTCAGGGCGCGACGCTCGCCGCGGGCGGCACGTACGAGCAGCTCTTCTACCGTCCGACGGTCCTCGCGAATCCCCCGAAGGATGCCGCGGCGTACTGCGACGAGGTGTTCGGCCCCGTGGCCTCCGTCGTATCGTTCGCGACCGACGACGAGGCCGTCGCGCTCGCCGCGGACACGGAGTACGGGCTCTCGCTCGGCATCGTGACGGCGGACGCGCTCGCCGGCTACGAGTTGGCGACCCGCATCCCGTCGGGCATCGTCCACGTCAACGACCAGACGGTGAACGACGAGGCCAACGCCCCCTTCGGCGGGGTCGGGGCGTCGGGGACCGGGTCGCGGCACGGCGGAGCCCAGGCGAACATCGACGCGTTCACCGAGACGCGCTGGATCACCCTGCGCCGCGAGCCCGGTCAGTACCCGCTCTGAGGGTGCGGGTGCAGTGGCAGGATGGGGCTGTGTCAGCCCCTTCTCCTGCGACGGTGCGGCGGGCCTCGCCCGCGCGGCAGGTGCTCACCCTCTTCGGCGACTACTGGTGGGACGTGGCCGAGCCCCTGCCCTCGGGGGCTCTCGTGTCGGCGCTCGGCGACCTCGGCATCAAGGAGGCGGCCGCGCGGGCGACGCTCACGCGCCTCACGCGTCTCGAACTGCTCGTCGGCGATCGCGTGGGCCGGCGCACCACCCACCGCCTGTCGGAGCGAGGGGCGGCGATCATCGCCGAGGAAGCGCGGTGGCTCGACACGTTCGGCCAGGTCGAGCCCGACTGGGACGGCCTGTGGAGCGTCGTGGCGTTCTCGATCCCCGAGTCCCGCCGCGCGCTGCGGCACACGGCGCGGTCGCGGCTGAAGTGGCTCGGCTACGCACCCCTGTACGACGGGATGTGGATCTCGCCCCGCGACACCGCCGACGAGGCGATGGCGCAGCTCCGCGACGCCGGCGTCGATGACGTCACGGCGATGCGCGCGCAGCTGCAGACCACCACCGACGGAGGCCCGCAGGCGGCGTGGGACGTCGCGGGCGCCCGCGAGGAGTACGACTGCTTCGCGGACGAGCTCGCGCGCGCGATCGCCGGCGTCGACCCCGGGGCGACGGGGGCGGACGCGTTCGCGGAACGCTCGCGGCTCATGCTGGCGTGGCAGCGCTTCCGCGGCGTCGACGTCGGCCTTCCGCGCGAGCTCCTGCCCGACGGGTGGCCGCGGGTGGAGGTCCGTCGGCGGTTCGCCGAGTTCTACGACGGGCTCGGGCCCGCGGCCGAGGAGCGGATGCGGTCGCACATCGCCGCGATCAGCCCCGAGCTCGCCCCCGAGGTGCGGCGGAGGCGGCTCGCGAGCTGACCCGACGGGCGCGGCATCCGTTCGGGTGGCCGTTGTGGCCGCCTCGCCGCGCGGGAGGGGGCCACGCGCGACACCCGAACGCGCCGCGACCGCTCACACGGTCGAGGCGAGGGACTCCCGCAGCTGGGCCTTGCGTACCTTCCCCGACGCGGTGCGGGGGAGCTCGTCCACGACGACCACGCGCTTGGGGAGCTTGAAGCGCGCGAGGCGCCCGTCCAGGTGCGCGCGGGCGGCGGCGGTGTCGAGGGTCTTGCCGTCGCGCATCGTCACGACGGCCCACGGCACCTCGCCCCACTGCTCGTCGGGCATGCCGATCACGGCGACGCCCGAGACTCCCGGGATGTCGCTGAGGAGGTTCTCGACCTCCGCCGGGTAGATGTTCTCGCCGCCGGAGATGATCATGTCCTTCAGCCGGTCGGCGATGAAGAGGTAGCCGTCGTCGTCGAGGTAGCCGAGGTCGCCCGAGCGGAACCACCCGTCATCGGTGAACGCCGCCGCGGTCGCCTCGGGCAGTCCGTGGTAGCCGAGGAAGACGTTCGGCCCCGTGATCTCCACCTCGCCGATCTCGCCCGCGTCCGCGATCCGGCCGTCCTCGCGCCGCACGCGCACATCGGTGAAGAAGTGCGGGAGGCCGACGCTGCCCTGCTTGCGGCGCGTCATCGCCGGCGAGAGCGAGGTCGCCCCGGGCGAGGTCTCGGTCATGCCGTAGCCCTGCGAGAACGACAGCCCGCGCAGCTCATAGGCGTTGAGGATCCGCTCGGGCACCGCCGACCCGCCGCACGTGAGCTTGCGCAGACTCGACAGGTCGGTCGCCGCCCACTCCGGGTGGTCGGCCATCATCTGGTACGTCGTCGGCACACCGGAGAGCATCGTCACCCCGTGGCGTGCGATCTGCCCGAGCGCGCGGCCCGGCTCGAACCCCGGTTCGAGCACCATGGTCGCGCCCTTCAGGAGCACCGGCAGCGCCCCCATGCCGAGCGAGGCGACGTGGAAGAGCGGCGAGATCATCAGCGCGATGTCCGAGGACACCACGTCGTAGTCGATGATCGTGTTCAGCGCGACCCACGTGAGGTTACGGTGACTGAGTACGGCGCCCTTCGCGCGCCCGGTGGTGCCGGAGGTGTAGATGATCGCCGCGGGGGCGTCGGCATCCGTCGGGTGCGGCTCGAGATCGGTCGCGGTCTCGCTCGACGCGACGGATGCCGCGATCCCGGCGAGTTCGTCGGCCGACACCCGCGCGACCCCCGGCGCCGCGGCGGCCATGCGCTCGGCGGCCGCCGGCTCGTGCACGACCACACGGGCGCCCGAATCCGCCAGCACGTGGGCGATCTCGGGAGGCGCGAGCCGGGTGTTCACCGGAACGAAGACCGCGCCGATGTGCGCGGCGGCGAACATCACGGTGAGGAAGTGCGGGCTGTTCTCTCCGAAGAACGCCACGCTCTCGCCGGGTGCGACGCCCCGGGCGCGGAGGGCCGTTCCGAGTCGCGCCGCGGTGTCGGCGAACTCGCCGTAGGTGATGACCTCGTCACCGAAGACCAGCGCGGGCTTCGCGGGGTCCTTGAGGCGGCGGCGCGGCAGCCACCGGCCGATTCCTTCGTCTCGCACGGTCCTCTCCTTTGAGTGACGTCCGGCAGCTGATCAGGCGTAGAAGCGGTACAGTCCCCGCGCGACGACGGCGGGCTTCGTTCCGCCCTCGATCTCGATGGTCTGGTCCACCGCGAACTGGTACCCGCCGCGGACCTCGGTGACCTCGGCGATGACGGCGTTCATGCGGATCTTCGAGCCCACCGGCACCGGCGAGACGAAGCGGACCTTGTCGAGGCCGTAGTTGACCTTGGTGCCCACGCCTTCCACGTCGAACAGCTCCGACCAGAATCGCACGGAGAGGGAGAGGGTGAGGAAGCCGTGCGCGATCGCGGCGCCGAAAGGGCCGTCCTTGGCGCGCTCGGGGTCGACGTGGATCCACTGGTGGTCGTCGGTCGCGTCGGCGAAGAGGCCGATGCGCTCCTGCGTGATCTCGACCCAGTCGGTCCAGCCGAGGTCGGTGCCGGCGAGGCCGGCGACGTCGTCGTAGCGGACGATGGTGGTCATGGTGTGCCTTTCGGTTCGGTGACGGTTCAGGTTCGGTGATGGTGCGGTCACGGTGCGGTGACGGTGCGGGTGTTGCGCGGGCTCAGACGAAGGCCGAGCTGCCGGTGAGGGCGCGGCCCACGAGGAGTGCGTTGATCTCGTGCGTGCCCTCGTAGGAGTAGACGGCTTCGGCGTCCGCGAAGAAGCGGGCGATGTCGTGATCGAGGAGGATGCCGTTTCCTCCGCAGACCTCGCGGCCGAGCGCGACGGTCTCGCGGGCGAGGCGGGCGGTCTGCATCTTCGCCAGCGCCGAGTTCTCATCGGCGTAGGTCCCGGCATCCTGCTGCCGTGAGAGCTGAACGACCAGGCCGAGGGAGGCGGTGAGGTTCCCGAGCATGCGGGCGAGCTTCTCCTGCACGAGCTGGAATCCGGCCACCGGTCGCCCGAACTGGGTGCGTGCGGTGGTGGCGGCGAGGGCCGCGTCGAGGGCGCCCGCCTGGAGGCCGGTGGCGATCCAGGCGACGTCCGAGCGCATGCGGCGGAGGAGTCCGGCGACGTCGCGCCAGCCGTTCACGCGCGCGAGCCGGGCGTCGTCGCCGACCCGGACGCCGGTGAGGGTGATCTGGGCGTTCTGCATCGGGCGGAGCGCGATCTTCCCGGTGATCGGCGTGATCCGCACCCCCTCCGCCCCGGTCGGGACGAGGAAGGCCTTCACCTCGCCGTCGGCGGCGTCGCGGGCGAACACCGCGAGGAGGTCGGCGCCGGCCGCCCCGCCGATCCACCGCTTCGCGCCGTCGATGACCCAGTCGCCGCCGTCGCGCCGCGCGGTTGTCGCCAGGCCCCGCGCGACATCCGAGCCGTGATCGGGTTCGGTGAGGGCGAAGGCGCCGCGGGTGCGGAACGAGCGGATGCCGGCATCCCATCGCTCCGCCTGCGCGGGAGAGCCGCCGTGTCGGACGGCGGTGCGGAACAGGCCCGACTGGGCGTTGTAGAACGTCGCGAGCGACACATCGGTGCGGGCCAGGACGTAGGTGCGGAAGCCGGAGAAGAGGCTCGAGTCCGCCTCGGCGGCATCGACCCCGGCGGGGGTCATCAGATCGAGCGGGACGAGGGCGTCCAGGATGCCGGTCGGCATCGTCGCCGTCTCCCACGCGTCCGCGAGAAGCGGCGCCACGGCGCGCTCGAGGGTCTCGCGCAGGGTCACCAGGGCCGCCCGCGCGGGGGCGCTCAGGTGCGCGTCGGCGAACCCGAGCGGATCGACGCCGGTGACGGCATCCGCGATGATCGTCCGCACGTCACTCGCCGCCGCCCGCGTCGGTGCCGAGCCCGAGGAGCCGAACGGCGTTGTGCTTCAGGATGCCGGGCATCACGGCCTCGGTGAGGTTCGTCTGCGCGACATCGCGCATCCAGCGGTCGGGGGTGAGGAGCGGGAAGTCGGACCCGAAGAGGATGCGGTCCTTCAGCATCGTGTTGGCGTAGCGGACGAGCTCGGCGGGGAAGTACTTCGGGCTCCACCCCGACAGGTCGATCCAGGTGTTCGCCTTGTGGGTCGCCACCGACAGCGCCTCCTCCTGCCACGGGACAGAGGGGTGGGCCATGATGATCTGCAGGTCGGGGAAGTCGGCGGCGACCGGGTCCAGCAGCATCGGGTTCGACAGGCCGAGGCGGAGCCCCCGTCCGCCGGGTATCCCCGCGCCGATCCCCGTCTGGCCGGTGTGGAACAGCGCCGGGACACCGGCATCCTGGATCGCGGCGTAGAGCGCGTAGTGCGTCTCGTCGCTCGGATCGAAGCGCTGCACGGTGGGGTGGAACTTGAACCCGCGGACGCCGTGCTCCTCGACGAGGCGCCGCGCGGTGTCGACGGCGGCGGGGTCGTGCGGGTCGACCGAGCCGAACGGGATCAGCACGTCCGCATGGTTCGCGGCGCCCTCGGCGATCTCGACGCTGGAGATCGCCGGATGCCCGAGCGAGGTGTGCGCGTCGACGGTGAAGACGACCGCCGCCATGGACCGCTCGCGGTAGTACTCGGCGATCGACTCGAGCGCCGGGCGGGGACCGTCGGCGCGGAAGTACCGGCTCGCCGCCGCGACGAGGTCCTCCGGCAATGAGTGGTGACCGTGATCGTCGATCTCGATGTGCACGTGCATGTCGATCGCCTGGAGGGCGTCGACGTCGATCACGGATTCGTAGCGGACCATGGCGGGCGTCGCTCAGGCCGGGGACTGCGCCGGACGCTGGAGCTCGTCGGGGAGCGGCGGGAACGACTCGCCGACCCCCTGCAGGTTCTCGGCGAGCTGCGGGGCGAACTCCGCGGCGAGCGCGTCGGCGCTCCACCCGCCCTCGCGGTACGCGGTGAGCGCGGGCTCGGGGTGCGACCACACCTGGATCCGGTCGCCGCCGATGCCGATCGCCTGACCGGTGACGCCGGCCGCGGCATCCGAAGCGAGGAAGGCGATGAGGCCGCTGACGTCGTCGGCGGTGCCGAAGCCGAGGTCGTGGCGGAAGAAGGCGGGCATGGGCTCGCCCTTCGCGTCGGCCTCGACGGCGGCGGCGAAGTAGGGGACCGTCGCCGTCATCGCGGTCGCGGCGACCGGGATGACGGCGTTCGCGGTGATGCCCGCGCGCTTCAGCTCCAGCGCCCACGTGCGCACCATGCCGACGATGCCGGCCTTGGCGGCGGCGTAGTTGGTCTGGCCGAAGTTGCCGCGCTGGCCGGTGGGGGAGCCGATGCAGACGATGCGCCCGGCGATCTCGTTCGCGCGCATGTACGACGCCGCCTCGCGTACGCACGTGAAGGTGCCTCGCAGGTGCACGTCGATGACGGTGTCGAAGTCGGCATCGCTCATCTTCCACAGCACCGTGTCGCGAAGGACGCCGGCGTTGGTGACGAGGATGTCGAGCCGGCCGAACTCCTCCACCGCCGCGGTGACGAGGCGCTGGGCGGTCTCGGTGGGGCCGACGGGGGCGGCGACGGCGATCGCGCGTCCGCCGGCGGCGGTGATCTCTGTGGCCGCCGCGTCGGCGACGGCGGCGTCGATGTCGTTGACGACGACCGCGGCGCCCTGGCGGGCCAGTTCTCTGGCGTAGGCCAGACCCAGGCCGCGGCCCGAGCCGGTGACGATCGCGACTTTGCCTTCGAGTGTCATGTGGATGCTCCTTCGCTCCCCGTGTCAGGGAACACCATACCCATTCTTCATCGAAAACGTGACGCTCGTCACGAAAACCTTGACAATGACGGCCGCCTGGCGGACGATGGCCATGTCAACGGCACCGGCGCCGGGACGCCGGGCGGTTGGCATCCTTGCCGATCCACCCCACGAGAGGCCCGTCAATGAAGAAGACTCTTGCAGCCCTGGGCGTGCTGGCTGCGGCCGCGCTCGCCCTGAGCGGATGCACCGACTCCGCAGCCGCGCCCAGTGGCGCCGCCCCCACCTCCGACGCCGGCGACGGCGCGACCGAGACGCAGTCGATCCGCGTCGCGGCCCTGCCGATCGCCGAGAGCGGTGCCCTCTGGGCCGCGATCGACGAGGGCATCTTCGCCGAGTACGGCCTCGACGTCGAGGTCGTCCCTGCACAGGGGGGCGCGAATGCGATTCCGGCCCTGCTCAGCGGTGATATCCAGTTCGCGATCGGCCAGCCGTTCGGGCCGATCCGCGCCGACCAGCAGGACCTCGGCATCGTGATCGTGGGCAACTACGCCAACAGCCTCGCCGAGGGCGACGACGTCAACGGGGTGGTCGCGCTCGCCGACGCGGGCATCACCCGCCCCGCCGACCTCGCCGGCAAGACCGTGTCGGTGAACACCCTCGGCGCCGCCGGCGACCTCACGATCCGCAAGGCCGTCGATGACGACGGCGGCGACTCCTCGACCATCGAGTTCGTCGAAGTGCCGTTCCCCGATGTCCCCGCGCAGCTCGAGGCGGGGACCATGGACGCCGCCTGGGCGCCGGACCCGTTCCGCGGGATCGTCGTCGGCGGTGGCGGGGTCCAGGTCATGGCGCCCTACCAGGTCACGATTCCGGGGCTGACCGTCCTGACGAACATCACGACCCAGGCCCTGCTCGACGAGGATCCCGAACTCGTCGCGGCCTACTCGCAGGCGATGAGCGAGGCCCTGGAGTGGGCGGCCTCCAACGAGGACGCCGTGCGCGCGGCCATCGCCACCAACCTCGACATCCCCGAGGAGGCTGCCGCCGGCATCACCCTCCCCACGTTCACCTGGGACCTGGACGGCGCGGGTATCGAGGAGCTCGGCGATCTCGCCGTCGAGTACGCCTACATCGAGACCGCGCCCGACTACGCCACGCTGATCCAGCAGCAGTAGCCGGGCTCCGGAGGAGCGGATGCCGCGGCCCGGCATCCGCTCCTCCCCCTTCTCCCGTCCCGTCCGCACCGACAGATCGGACCTCCCGATGGAGACCGTCGACATCTCGGCGCCCGCCCCGTCTGCGACATCCGCCCCTCCCGCGCGCCGTCAGCGCCGTCGTCCGCAGCGCTCGCTGCGCAAGATCGTGCTCGGCCTCGCCGGCATCCTCGGATTCCTCATCAGCTGGCAGCTGCTGCCCACACTCGGCCTCGTCGATCCGCGCTACTTCCCCACGGCGACGACCACGCTGGCCGAGCTCGGCGTGCAGATTCAGGACCTGGAGTTCTGGCGGAACGTGGGGCGCACCCTCACCAAATGGGGTCTGGGGCTGGTGATCGCGACGATCGCCGCCACCGTGCTCGGCACGGTCATCGGCCTCGTCCCGTTCCTGCGCCGAGCGACCCACACCACGGTGGAGTTCCTCCGCCCGATCCCCTCGGTGGCCCTCATCCCGCTCGCCGTGCTGATGTTCGGGTACCAGATCCAGTCGGCGCTCCTGATCATCGTCTACGCCAGCTTCTGGCAGGTCTTCATCCAGGTGCTCTACGGCGTCGCCGACGTCGACACGGTCGCGCGCGACACGGCGCGGTCCTTCGGACTGAGCCGGGGCTCGCGCATCATGAACGTCGTCTTCCCCACGGCGCTGCCGTACCTCATGACGGGGCTCCGGCTCGCCGCCGCCGTCGCGCTCATCCTCGCCGTCACGGCGGAGATGTTCATCGGCATCCCCGGTCTCGGTCAGGAGATCGTCTTCGCGCAGACCGCCGCCAACTGGCCGCTCGTGTACGCCCTCGTCATCGTGACGGGCATCCTCGGCCTGCTGATCAACCTCGTGTTCCGGCTGGTCGAGCGGCGGTCCCTGTCGTGGCACCAGTCGGTGCGAGGGGAGGAAGTGCTGTGACCCTCTACACCAGCACCGTCGTCGTGCCCCGGCGCCGGACGCGCGTCTGGGCCGCGCTCGGCGAGAACACCGCGTACGCGCTCGGCCTGCCGATCGTGCTCGTCCTCGGCTGGGGGATCTGGGCGACACTCGCTCCGGCGCAGTTCTTCCCCTCGCCCACCGAGCTCGTCCAGGCCTTCGTGCAGACATGGATCGGACCGGCCTTCGTGACCGACGTGCTGCCGAGCCTCGGACGCCTCGCCGTCGGCATCGTGCTCTCGATCGTGGTCGGCATCGTCGCCGGCACGCTCATCGGGCTCAACCGCTGGCTGCGGGAGCTCCTGGAGCCGATGCTCGAGTTCTTCCGCGCCGTGCCTCCGCCGGTGCTCATCCCCATCGTCGCGGTGCTCATGGGCACGACCGACGCGATGAAGGTCGTCGTCATCGTCGCCGGCTCCGTGTGGCCCATCCTGCTCAACACCATCGAGGGCGTGCGGGCGACGGATTCGGTGATGACCGAGACGGCGCGCTCGTTCGCGCTCACTCCGGCCGAGCGCCTCCGGTACCTCACGCTGCCGGCGGCCAGTCCCCGCATCATGACGGGTGTGCGGCAAGCGCTGTCGATCGCGCTGATCCTCATGGTCATCTCCGAACTGGTGTACTCGTCGTCCGGACTCGGCAATCGCATCGTCTTCTTCCAGCGGAATTACCTCATCGCGGAGATGTGGAGCGGCATCCTGCTGCTCGGTCTCATCGGCGTCCTGCTCGCGGCGGTCTTCGGCGTCGTCGAACGGCGCGTGCTGCGCTGGTACCACGGAATCAAGGAGGTGGAGCGTGCCTGACACGCTGCTCGAGGTCGAGAACCTCAAGAAGGTCTACGAAGCGTCGACGGGGGATGTCGAGGCGATCGGCGACATCAGCTTCACGATGCGCCGGGGCGAGCTCGTCTGCATCGTCGGGCCCTCCGGGTGCGGCAAGACGACGCTGCTGAAGTGCATCGCCGGGCTCCTGCGCCCGACCGCCGGGCGGATCGAGCTGGACGGCAGTGCGGTCACCGCGCCCCCGGAGAACATGGCGCTCGTCTTCCAGGAGTACGGGCGGAGCCTCTATCCCTGGCTCACGGTGCGCGGCAACGTCGAGCTGCCGCTGAGGCACAAGAAGCTCTCCCACGCCGAGCGCACGCGCCTCGTCGACGACGCCTTGGTGGCGGTGGGACTCGATCACGCCGACAAGAGCTATCCGTGGCAGCTGTCGGGTGGGATGCAGCAGCGCGTGGCGATCGCCCGCGCGGTGGCGTACCAGCCGGAGGTGCTCATCATGGACGAGCCCTTCGCCGCGGTGGACGCCCAGACCCGCGCCGACCTCGAGGACCTCGTGCGGCGCCTGCACCTCGACCGGGGGATGTCGATCCTCTTCGTCACGCACGACATCGACGAGTCGGTGTACCTCGGCGAGCGCGTCGTGGTGCTGTCGAAGTCGCCGACCTGGGTGCAGGAGGACATCGCGATCGATCTGGACGCCGATCGCGACCAGATCACCACGCGCGCCCTTCCCCGGTTCACCGAGCTGCGCACCCACATCTACGAGCAGATCCAGCGCGCCAAGCGCGGCCAGTCCGTCCGCCCCGCCCCCTGACCCCCCGCTCCCCTGTGTGGCCGCGAGACTGCATCCTCCCGCCGAAACTGCACGCGCGACGTGCAGTCTCGACCGGAAGATGCAGTCTCGCGGTCAGGGGGAGGGCCGAGAGGGTGGGGGAGAGGGCAAGATGGGGGGATGGACATTCGAGTGCTCGTGGCCGTCGGGGCCACCGCGGTGATGATGGCGTCGATCGGGTTCGTGATGTCGATGGTGATCCTCAGCCTGGTCACCGGTGACAGCCTGAGCTTCACCGGCGGGCACAGCGAGGCGCTCGCCGCCGTCGCGGCGGTCGCCCGCGCCTGATCCCTCCCCCGGACGCCGCTCAGTCCATGGAGGCGAGCGGCCACCCGGTGTACGCCTCGGCGAGATAGGTCATGCCCGCCTCGGACTCCACGACGCTGCGGAGTTCGCCCACCTGACGGCGCCGGTCGAAGGGCGTCGCCTCGTCGGTGGTGTGCAGCATCGAGGTCATCCACCACGAGAAGTGCTGCGCCTTCCAGATGCGACGGGATGCCGTCTCGGCGAACGCATCGATGAGGTGCTCGTCGCCGCGGAGGATCAGCGCCTGCAGTGCCTGGTTCAGCAGCACCACATCGGCCACGGCCAGGTTCATGCCCTTCGCACCCGTCGGCGGGACGGTGTGCGCGGCATCCCCGACGATCGCCGCGCGACCGCGGCGCAGCTCGTACGCGACGAAGCTGCGGAAGCGCAGGACGTCGCGCTGGAAGATCGGGCCCTCCTTCAGCGTCGTGCCGGGGACGCGGCGCTGCAGGTTCTCCCACACCTCTTCTTCGCTCAGCGCGTTCGGGTCGGCATCCGGGTCGCACTGGAAGTACATCCGCTGAACCGTGGCGCTGCGCTGACTGATGAGCGCGAAGCCGTCGGGGGAGTTGGAGTAGATGAGCTCCTCGGCGCTCGGGGGTGCCTCAGTGAGGATGCCGAACCACGCGAACGGGTACTCGCGGAAGTAGCCGCCCGTGCTCGAGCCGGTGACGGCGGCGCGCACGACGCTGCGTGACCCGTCGGCTCCGACGACGAAGTCCGCCGTGATCTCGAGGGCTTCGCCGTCGGCGGTGCGGGCGTGCACGACCGGCTGGTCGGAGTCGACGCCGTCGACACCGTCGACGCTCACGCCGAAGCGGAGATCCTGCCCTGCGGCGAGGCGGGCGGCGATGAGGTCCTTCAGCACCTCGTGCTGCGGATAGAGCCAGACGCTCCGCCCAGTGAGGCTCGGGAAGTCGATGCGGTGACCGGCGCCCTCGAAGCGCAGCTCGATGCCGTCGTGCCGGTTGCCGACGGTGCGGGCGCGGCTGTGCTCGCCGAGCCGGTCGAGCACCTCGACGGTGCCCTGCTCCAGGATGCCGGCGCGGATGGTGGTCTCGATCTCGTCGCGCGTGCGCTGGTCGACGACGACCGAGTCGATGCCGGCCTCGTCCAGCAGGTGCGACAAGAGGAGGCCCGCGGGTCCGGCACCGACGATGGCGACCTGCGTGCGGACGGCGGTGGGGGCGGCGGTCATGGGTGTCTCCTTCGACTCCGGGATCATGGGCCCATTGTGCGGAGCGCCGCGCGGGGCGCACCGGATGACTCCCGTTGAACGGGATTCTGCTCTCGGTCAGCCGCGGAAGCCGAGGGCGCGCTCGATCTCGCGCTTGCCCGCGTGCAGCTCCACCAGGGCCGGTTCGACGGGTGCGTCCCGCCGGAGGACGACCGACAGTGCCGCCACCACCTGACCGGTCTCATCGCGCACGGGGACGGCGACGCCCGTGGAGACGGCTTCGATGAACCCGCGGGCGACGGCGTGGCCGAGGGAGCGCACCTCGGCGAGCTTCCGTCGGAGGGCGGCGGGGTCTGTGATCGTCTCCCGCGTCAGCGGCGGGAGGGGCGAGGAGAGGATCCGCTCCTGCAGATCGTGGTCGCCGAAGGCGAGGAGCACCAGGCCCGACGACGAGGCGTGCAGGGGGAGACGCCCGGCCACGCGCGTGACGTTGGATCCGGATGCCGGACCCGACAGTCTCTCCAGGAACAGCGCCTCGTCCTGCTCCAGGATCGCCAACTGCGTGTGCTCGCGGATCCGGGCCTGGACCCGCTCCATCGCCGGCATCGCGGATTGGCGGAGGCGGAGGGCCTGCGAGGAGCGCGTGGCGAGCTCCCACAGGCGCATCCCGATGCGCACGCGCCGGTCGTCGTCGCGCTCGAGCAGACCGCTGGCGACGAGCTCGCCGACGATCCGGTGCGCGCTCGAGCTCGGCAGTCCCGCCCGCCGTCCGATCTCGGCGGCGGTCTGCGCCGTCCGGGTCGGCGTGAAGGTCTCGAGGACCCGCACGAGACGATCGGTCACCGAGTCGCCGGAGGAGGAGTTCGCCACGTCCGCCATCGTCCCACGGCGGCCGACGACCACCCGGCCGCCGATCCGTCGTGGCGGCTGCTCAGCCGCTCGGCTGCTCAGCCCTGCGGGTAGATCGACGGATCGTCCGTGCCGGCGGTCCCGGGCGTGACGCGACGGGGGTTCTGCCGGCGCTGCACCGCGTACTCCCCGCCCTGGCGTCCGCCGAAGGGGCGGCCGTGGTCGGCGAACTCCTCGCGGAAGAACGCCAGGCGCCACGGCCCCATCTCCATCCGGGCGCCGGTGCGGAGGATCCGCCGCTTCTCGGGCGGACGCCCCGGCTCGGGTGCGCTGCCGCCTCCGACGGGCTCGATCGCGTACAGGACGTACTCGTCGCCGCGCTCGTGTCGGATCTCGGCGTGGAGCGGCGCGAGGCCCTCCAGCACCAGGTCGCACGCGGCATCCGACCCGATGGTCACGCGATCGGCGGTGAGGTCGAACTCGCGGGGGCGCCGCCCGTCCCACGTGGTCGAGCCGACCGCGAAGATCAACCGCGGACGCCCTGACCCCGGCAGGTAGTGCGTGGTGGTCACGCGTTTGCGCACGAAGCGGTTCAGCGTCGGCGCGAGCGGCAGCATCGTCGTCGGGGGAGGCGCGATCATCGTCGACGCCCGGTCCTTGCGGCGTCGCAGGAGCGGGGCGAGCGCGGCGGGGCTCCCGACCCGCACGTACGCGGATCCCGTGATGGCGCGCTGCAGGGCGCTCCGCTGCACGGTGCCGAGCGCGACGATCGGGCCGTCCGGCCCGTCCACCCGCACCGAGATGCCGCGGTCTGCGAGGGCCTTGCCGACCACGTCGAGCTCGCGGAGGGAACGGCGTCCGTTGCCGGGCAGCCGCGCCGGGTCGCTGACGTAGACGACGACCTCGGTGCCCGACGCGCGCACCGTGGCCTCGAAGGGCTCGCCGTCGCCGGTGACGACCTCCGCCAGGGCGAGGTCGATGTCCAGGCGGATCATCGCCGGAGGCTCAGGACTTCCGGAACTCGTCCGACCCTGCCGACACGTCGTCGCTCGTGGTGACGCGGAGCGTGCCGTTGAGCTTCCACGTCGCACGCGGGGCGTCCGGACCGATGTCGCGGGGCACCTCGACGGTCATGTCGACGAAGGAGTAGTTCACCGCGGCGCCGCGGCCGGTGAGATAGGACCACATCTCACGACCGAGGTCGGTCCAGTCGGTGATCGAGTGCCCTTCGGGGCCGTCCGGCGAGGCGAAGGGGTCGTTCTGCGCCTGGGGGTTCTGGGGGGTCGCGTCCGTCATCGCACAGTCCTCACATCCGGCGCCCCGGCCGTCCCGCGGCGCTGATGCCCCTGATTATGTCGCCGCTGCGGGTGGGGTGGGCGGGTTCGGCCGAAATCGGCATCCGTTCTTCTCACGGGGGCCCGATTCTGGTAACCGCTTGTCGAGAGCCGGATGCCGTGCTCAGGTGGCCGCGTCAGCGTGCTCGTCCTCGAGGGCGTCGCGTACGAGCAGAACGCCCAGGGTCCGCGCGGGATCACTGATCCCGGAGTGACGGATGCCGCTCGAGGGGGTTCTGCCGGCGCGGGATGAACGCCGCCACCGCGAGCGCCACGACCGCGGCAAGGCCGCCGAGCACGAATGAGGTGGTGAACGCCGCGGGCGTCGGTGTCGGCATCCCGCCGACGTCCACGGTGTTCGCGGCGAGGACGGCGGCGACCACCGCGGCGGCCGTCGACGTGCCGAGGGAGCGGAAGAGGGCGTTGAGGCCGTTCGATGCGCCGGTCTCGGTCGCCGGGACCGCGCGCATGATGAGCATCGGCATCGCCGCGTAGCCGAACCCGATCCCCACGCCGATGAGGATGTTCGCCACGACGAGCTGCCACACCTCCGCGGAGAAGAGCAGCGTGAACCCGTACGCGACGATGAGCGACACCGCACCGAGGATCAGCAGCAGCCGCGGCCCCACGGTGCGCGCGAGGCGCCCGGAGAACGGCGAGAGCAGCATCATCATGATGCCGGCGGGCATCACCACCAGGCTCGCGGCGATGAGCGAGAGCCCGAAGCCGCCGGCACTCTCGGGCAGCTCGAGGATCTGCGGATAGATCACGTTCGAGGCGAAGAGGGAGAACCCCATCGCGACCGACGCGATGTTCGTCAGCAGCACGGCCGGTCGGGCTGCGACCCGGAGGTCCAGGAGCGGCTCGGTGATGCGGAGCTCGTACCAGCCCCACACCAGCAGCACCGCGACACCGCCGAGGCCGAGGGCGAGGATGATCGGCGACGTCCAGCCCCACTCGTTGCCGCGCGAGATGGCGAGCAGGATGCCGATGAGGCCGACGGCGAGCCCCGCAGCCCCGACGAGGTCGAAGCGGCCCGCCGTGCGCAGGACGCTCACCGGCACGATCCACAGCACGAGGGCGAACACCGCGGCGCCGAGCGCGGCCGACACCCAGAACAGCAGGTGCCAGTCGGCGTACTCGGTGATGAACGCCGACACCGGCAGACCCAGGGCTCCGCCGACACCGAGGGTCGCGCTGATGAGCGCGATCGCGGTGTCCACGCGCTTGTGGTGCAGCACGTCGCGGAGGATCGAGATCCCCAGCGGCACGACACCGGTCACCGCACCCTGCAGGGTCCGCCCGACGATCACCCCAAGAATGCCCGGGGAGAGCGCGGCGATGACCGAGCCGAGGACGAGGAGGGCGAGAAGCACCAGGACGATGCGGCGCTTGCCGTACATGTCGCCGAGGCGTCCGGCGATCGGGGTGATCACGGCGGAGGCGAGGAGGGTGGAGGTCACGACCCACGCGGTGTCGTCGCGCGAGGCGTTCAGCAGCTCGGGGAGCTGGGACTGGATCGGCACCACCAGGGTGAACATGAACGACGACGCCAGCCCTGCCAGGGCCAGGACCGCCACGATCGCGCCCTGCGGCGGCATCCGGGTCAGGCGCGATCTGTCGTCATCTCCGCGCGCGCCCATCCCATCAGGCTAACCTCGCGCGGCGACCCGCTCGCCCCGCGCGGCGGTATCGCCGGCGGTCGCGGCCTCGGCACGCACGGCCCGCTCGACCGCGTCCAGCCAGCGGCCGACGTTCTGCAGGGCCTCCGCGGTGTCGGGATAGCGGCAGCGCAGGTGCAGGCCGTCGTCGCCGACGACGAACCAGATCATGACCCCGTCGGTCTCGATCGACGCCGACACCCACTGCGCCTCGGTGTCGCGCGCCAGGCGCACGGGAAGGCGGCGGACGTCGAGCCACGACAGCGCGAACATCCCGGGTGCCTGCGGCATCCCGCCCCACGGGGCGAGGATCGGCGCGAGCGGGTGCGACCCGAGCGCGAGCGACAGCCGGAGGGATGCCGCGCACGCCCGCGGGTCGGGGTCTGCGCACGCGATCACCGAGTTCGTGATGAACCAGCCGACGGCATCGTGCCACCGCTCCTCGTAGCGACTGTGGACGGGGAAGACCGCGCGCAGCGGCGCCCCGGCGACCTCGTCGCAGGCGCGGGCGAGCGCCGACAGCGCCAGGGCCGTCGCGCGCACCCCCGCCGCCTCGGCGTGGGCCGTGAACGCGGCGAGCTCCGCCGCATCGAGCACGTCGCGCACCTCGACCACCTCGGGGCGCGGCGTCGAGACGTCACCGAGCGGCAGGGGGAAACGGGGCATCACCCCGCCCTCCGCGTCGAGGATCTCCCGCCACGCGGCGTGGATCTCCGCCGGGGCGGGATCGCGTTCCGCCAGGGCTCGGGTGTGCGCGGCGAACGGCTCCCGCTCCGCGACGACGGATGCCGGGTCCCCACCGAGGCGGGCGAGCAGGTCGCGCGCGAGCACGAGGAGCGACCACATGTCGACGTGCGCGTGGTCGGCGGCGATCACGGCGAGCGGTCGCGGATCGGCGACGGATCGGGCATCCGTCGCGGTGTCGGTGGCGGTGGCTGTGTCGGTCTCGGTGTCGGTGCGCGTGTCCGGTTCGATGAGCACGATCCGGTGCGACGGAGCGGCGAACGGGCGGCACTCGGTGTCGAAGACGCGGCGGATCGTCTCGCGCACGGCGCCGTCGACGTCCCCCGCGTCCGTGTGCCGGAGCGGATGCTCGCTCCACTCCCCGGCGGATGCCGCTCCCTCGTGCAGCCGGACCCCTCCCGCCACATTTCGGGAGAAGACCGATCGGAGGGTCCCGTGCGCGGCGACGACGTCGTTCCACGCGCGGGCGACGGCATCCCGTGTCGTCCCGTGCGGCAGCCGCAGCGCGATCGACATCCACGACCCCGCGCGATCACCCGCGCCGACGTGCCGGCCCTGGTCGAACGACACCGGGAGCGGACGGGTCTCGTCGGGCGCGATGCGCACGGCGTAGCTGCCCACGCGTCCGCGGGGCAGGACCACTCGGGTGACGTTGGTCAGGCGCATTCGCCGTAGTGTAGGGGTTCGACGTTTCGTTCTCGCTTCCACGTCCGTTCTCCCTCCCTCGGAGGTGCCGTGCCCACCGTCCTCGTGAACGGCGCCCGCCTGGAATACGACATCACCGGCACCGACGGTCCGGTCGTGGTCCAGCTGCACGGGCTCATGTCCAGCCGCGCCCGCGACACCCAGCTCGGACTCGATCTCGGGCGCGCCCTGCGCGGTCACCGCGTGATCCGCCTCGACGCGCGCGCGCACGGCGGCTCGTCCGGAACGACGGAGCCCGCCGACTACGCGTGGGACCGGCTCGCCGACGATCTGCTCGCCGCGCTCGACGCGATCGTCCCCGGCGAGAGCGTGCACGGACTCGGGCCCTCGATGGGTACCGGAACCCTGCTGCACGCCGTGCTGCGCGAGCCCGGCCGCTTCGACAGTCTGACCCTGATGCTGCCTCCGACGGCATGGGGTACCCGGCCCGCGCAGGCGCAGTCCTACCTCGTCGGCGCCGACCTCATCGAGCGCGAAGGGATCGCGGCGTTCGTGGAGCTCGGGAGCACGACCCCCGTGCCGCCCGCCCTCGCCGAGGCGCCGCAGACGGGGCCGGCGGTCGGCGAGGCGCTCCTCCCCACCGTGCTCCGCGGTGCCGCGCTCGCCGACCTGCCCCCTCGGAAGCGCCTCGTCGACGTCACGACGCCGACTCTCATCCTCGCCTGGACCGGTGACCACACGCATCCGCTCCGCACCGCCACGAAGCTCGACGAGACGCTCCCGCACAGTCGGCTCGTCGTCGCGCGCACCCCGTACGGCGTGATGGCGTGGCCGGGACTCTTCGCCGAGCACGTCATCACCGCCGGCGTCGAGACGCCCGCCACCGGTGCGATCACGCTGCCGACGGGGCGGCCGACCCGGCGTTCGGCGTAGGACACGGCGGTGACCGGCATCCGCATCCACGACCTCGACACGGTCGCCGACGTCTTCACCGCCTCAGCGACGCTCGCCGAGGTCTGGGGTGGCGATCGATCGGGCATGCCGCCGAACCTCCTGCGGGCGTTGGCGCACTCGGGCAACTACGCGGTGGGTCTGTGGGACGGCGACCGCATGGTCGGGGCATCCGTCGCCTTCTTCGCCGCACCGGCGGCACGCTCGATGCACAGCCACATCACGGGCATCCTGCCGAGTCATCAGGGCCGCGGGCTCGGTCGCGCCCTCAAGGAGCACCAGCGGACGTGGGCGCTCGCGCGGGACGTCGGGCACATCACGTGGACCTTCGACCCGCTCGTCGCCCGGAACGCCCACTTCAATCTCGCCGTCCTCGGCGCACGCGTCACGGACTTCCTCGTCGACCACTACGGGCCCATGGACGACGGCGTGAACCGCGGCGACGAGTCCGACCGCATCATGGTCTCGTGGGCGCTCGCCGCCCCCGGGCTCGCGGCCCCCGCCGAGGAGCGCATCCTCGCGACCGTCGCGGTGCCGGACGACATCGGCGCGATCCGAGCCCGGTCGGTGACGGATGCCGCGGCCTGGCGTCGGCGCGTCCGCGACGAGCTGTGCGCCGGGCTCGCCGCGGGCCTGGAGGTCGGCGGGTTCGATCGGCGCGGATACCTGCTCGTCCGGCCCTGAGTCATCGCGACCTGAGTCATCGCGACCGCAACGGATCTCGCGGGTCGGGTATCACCGTGGGCGCGCCCCGCTCCTTCTTCACGGTCGCCCTCGCCGCGATCATTCCGAAGGAGCAGATCATGCACGAGCACACCGAATCGCTGTTCGAGGCGATCAGGACGTTCTTCTCCGCCGAGCGCCGCCACGCCCGACGTCGTCCGCGCGTCACCCGGGAGACGTTCGTGGCGGTCGACCCCGCCGCGCTCCGCGCCGAACGGCGTCGGGTGCGGCGCGAGGCCCGTGCCGCTCGACACGCCCGTGCCGCCGCGCGCACCGCGGGTGGGGCGCGCGGGCCCGCGCACGCGACCGCGCACTGACCCGGGCTGAACCGGGGTTCGGGTTTCGGGTTTCGGGCGGATTCATAGGCGCGAACGGATAGGTTCTTCCCCACGCAAGGGGAGTACTCCCGACGCGGCGGAACCGTCAGTACGGAAACGCGATCGTGTCCCGGTCCGCCGGCCCGGCATCCGGGTGGAGGAGACGTCGAGGGCATCGCGGGCGGCATGGGCGGGTTCGCTGAGGAGCAGGTCGCCGGCCTCGGCGAGCAGGTGACGGGCTTCGGCGAGCAGTTCGGCGGGTTCGAGCTGCCCGGTCTTGGTGACCTCTTCGGTCGCTGACCGCCGGTCGCTAGCCTGGGGCGCATGGACAGCGCCCCGATCACCCTGGACGGCGTCGAGCTGCGGGTGCTCCATCTGCCGCTCGTCGCCCCCTTCACCACGTCCTTCGGCACCGAGACGGTCCGTGAGGTGATCGTCGCGCGGGCGCTCACGCCCGACGGCGACGGGTGGGGCGAGATCGTCACGTCCGCCGCGCCCCTGTACTCCAGCGAGTACACGCAGGGTGCGTGGGACGTGGCGCTCCGGTGGATGATCCCCGCGCTCCTCGACGCGCACCGGATGCGGCCGGCCGAGGTCGCCGGCATCCTGGAGCCCTTCGTCGGGCACCGCATGGTGAAGGCGGGGCTCGAACTGGCGGTGCTCGACGCGTCCCTGCGCCTGGACGGCATCTCCTTCGGCGCGCACCTCAGGGTCACGCGGGATCGCGTGCCGAGCGGGGTGAGCGTCGGCATCCAGCGGGATCCCGCGGCTCTGGTGGATGTCGTCGGCGGCTACCTCGACGACGGATACGCGCGGATCAAGATCAAGATCAAGCCCGGGCGCGATGTCGACGACACCGCCGCGGTGCGCGAGGCGTTCGGGGCGATCGCACTGCAGGTCGACGCCAACTCGGCCTACACGCTCGCTGACGCGGAGGTCCTGGCCGAACTCGACCGGTTCGATCTCCTCCTCATCGAGCAGCCGCTGCAGGAGGACGACCTCGTCGACCACGCGACGCTCGCTGCGCGTCTGCGGACCCCCGTGTGCCTCGACGAATCGATCGTGTCGCGGAAGGCCGCCGCCGACGCGCTCGCGCTGGGGTCGGCATCCGTCATCAACATCAAGGCCGGACGCGTCGGGGGATACCTCGAAGCCGTCGCGATCCACGACCTCTGCCGAGAGGCCGGGATCCCGGTGTGGTGCGGCGGGATGCTCGAGACGGGAATCGGGCGGGCGGCGAACGCCGCGCTCGCCGCGCTTCCCGGCTTCGCCCTGCCGGGGGACGTGTCGGCATCGAACCGGTTCTACGCGCGCGACATCGTCCGCGACCCGATCGTGCTCGAGGACGGCCACGTGCGCGTGCCCACCGGCCCCGGCCTCGGGATCGACATGGACTCCGTCGCGCTCGACGACGTCACCGTCGCCCGCGAGACCCTGCGCCGCTGACGCCGCGGGCGGGGTGATGCCGAATGCCGGCTCCTGCCCGTGCCGAACTCCTCCGATTCGCGCGTCGGGGCCCGGGACGGCCGGATGGAACCGGTCCCGCCCGACGCGTCGGAGGAGTTGAGTTCGGTGCGACGGGGGAGAGGTAGGGCCCGCGGCCGCCGCGTCCGCCCGCGGACCGCTAGATCAGGCCGCGCGAACGCGCCTCCCGACGCGTCGACGGTTCGTCGCCCGGCCGGTCGTCTCCGGCCGGTGCCCCGTTCGCCGGGTCCTCTTCCGCCCACGGGGCGTGATGCGCGCGTTCGAGCTTGGCGCCTTCCACATCGACGTTGGGAATGATGCGGTCGAGCCACCGCGGCATCCACCACGCCGAGCGTCCCAGGAGATGCATGACGGCGGGCATCAGCAGCATCCGGACGACGAAAGCGTCCAGCAGCACGCCGAACGCGAGTCCGAATCCGATCGATCGGACCATCGTGGACTCGGCGAAGATGAACCCGCCGAAGACGGAGACCATGATGAGCCCCGCGGCCGTCACGACGGCCCGGCCGGCGCGCAGCCCGCGCATCACGGCGAGACGCGCGGGGGCGCCGTGGACGAACGCCTCGCGCATTCCGGAGGACAGGAAGAGCTGGTAGTCCATCGCGAGGCCGAAGAGGATCCCCACGAGCAGCACCGGAAGGAAGCTCAGGATCGGCCCCGTCGAGTGGAGCCCGATCAGCTCGGCCCCCCAGCCCCACTGGAACACGGCGACGGTCGCGCCGTAGGTGGCGAACAGCGACAGGATGAAGCCGCCCGTGGCGATGATCGGCACGAGCAGTGAGCGGAAAACCACCACCATGATCACCAGCGACAGGCCGACGACCACGGCGATGTACAGCGGCAGCACCGCGGCGAGGTTCTCCGAGATGTCGATGTTGATCGCGGCCTGCCCGGCGACACCGAGCACGTACTCGCCGTCGACCGGGGGCAGAGCGCGCAGATCCCGCACGAGCGCATCGGTCGACACCGAGCTCGGTCCGTCCTCCGGCACGACCTGGAACGCCGCCAGCCGCCCGTCCGCCGACACGGCGATCGGCGCCACCGCGACGACACCGTCGAGAGCCGATACGGCGGTGGCGATGTCCAGCTGCGCCTGCAGCTCCTCCGTGTCGTCGAGACCGCCCGGCAGCGTCGCCGACACCAGCAGCGTGCCGTTGACGCCGGCGCCGAAGGCGTCCTCGGTGAGCGTGTAGGCCTGATAGGCGTACGAATCCTCGGGCTCGCTCGAACCATCCGGCAGCCCTACGCGCATCGACAGGGCAGGGACGGCGATGATGAGCAGAGCGATGATCGCGACGGTCGCGGTGAGTACCGCGCGCCAGGTCCCCATGGGGGCGGCGCCGGCATCCGCGTGGGGGACGGTGCCGACCCTCGCGCGAGCACGACGACTCAGAACGCGAGGACCGATCAGCCCCAGAAGGGCGGGGGTCAGCGTCACGGCGATCATGACCGCGACCAGGACGGCGAACGCGCCGACAGAGCCCATGAGCCCGAGGAAAGGGATGCCGGTGACGTTCAGGGCCAAGAGGGCGATGATGACGGTGGAACCGGCGAAGGTCACCGCGTTCCCGGCGGTCCCGTTGGCAAGCCCGATCGACTCCCGCATCTCGGCGCCCTCGAGCAGTTGCCTGCGGTGACGGTTGATGATGAACAGCGAATAGTCGATGCCCACCGCGAGCCCGAGCATGACCCCGAGGACGGGTGTGACGCTCGACATGTCCACCACTCCCGACAGCGACAGCGCGGCAAGGACGGCGATCCCGACGCCGACGAGCGCGGTGATGAGCGGAAGCGCGGCGGCGATCGCCGTGCCCAGCATGACCAGGAGCACGATGGCCGCGATGACGAGGCCCACGATCTCGCCGACGCCGACGAGGTTGGGAATGGCCTGCGCGAGGGTGGACGAGAAGGCGTACTCGACTCCGTCGATCGGGTTCGCCTCGACATAGGAGATCACCGACTCCTTCGACGCGGGCTCGAGCTCCAGCAGAGGAACGTCGAAGGAGACGTTCACCAGTGCCGTCGCTCCGTCCTCGGACACGACGCGGATGCCGTCGGAGAGCGCGAGCAGCTCGGCGCCGCGTTCGAGCTGCTCGGAGCCGGCGAGGAGGTCAGCGCGACCGTCGTCGATCTGCGCCTGCTGTTCGGCGAGCTGCTCGCGGCCCGCGTCGAGCTGCGCCTGCTGCGCATCGAGCTCAGCCAGCTGCGCGTCGAGCGCGGCGAGCTGCTCGGCGGGGGCGCCCGCGGCTTCGGCCTGTTCACGCGCCGCATTCAGCTGGGCACGACCTGCGTCGAGCTGCTCCTGGCCCGCCTCGATCTCCGCGACGGCGGCATCGAGCTGGGCTTGACCGGCATCCAGCTGCTCCTGACCGTCGGCGAGTTCGTCGCGGCCGTCGGCGATCTCCTGCTCCCGGTCCGCGCGCTCCTGCTCGGTCTCGAACGGGTCGATGACCCGTGCGACGTCGGGAAGATCGGCGATCCCCTCGGCGACGGCGGCGATCTCCGCCTGCTGCTCGGGGGTGAAGGCCTCGCCGGTGATGGAGTGATAGACGACCTGACCCGAGGCCCCCGCATAGTCGGGGAGCTCTTCGGCGAGTTCATCGATCACCTCGCCCGACGCCGTGCCGGGCACGTCGAAGCTCGTCGCAAGGGACCCGGAGCCCAGAGCGAAGGCGCCGCCGGAGATCCCGAGGACGGCGATCCACGCGACGATGACGATCCACGCGCGCCGGGCGCTCGCTTTTCCGAGCCGGTACAGCAGTTCTGCCATGATCGCCTTTCGTGGCGGGGAGCGGTGCGGGCCTGCACAGCATACGATACGAACCGTCTCGCAACCCGAGCAGAGGACGACCATGACAGACCGACGAGGCGGCGCTCCGCGCAGCGAGGCGGCACGAATGGCGATCCTGCACGCGACGGCGCGCCTGTTCCTCGCGAGGGGATTCGCGCAGCTCAGCATCGAGGGCATCGCCGCCGACGCCGGGGTCGGCAAGCAGACGATCTATCGCTGGTGGCCCAGCAAGAGCGACCTCGTCGCGGAGGCGCTCATCGCGGGGGTGCTCATGCCCGAGCAGGTGGCACCCCGCTTCGACGGCACCCTGCGTGCCGACCTCGTGCAGTGGATGCGCGCGGTCCTCGCGTTCGTCGACCACCCGGAGTACGACGAGATGCTGAAATCGCTCATCGCCGCCAGCACTGCGAACCCGGCCATCGGCGAACGACTCCGGGAGAACCTCGGAGCCGATGCCGACCTCGTCCGCCGGCTCGAGAAGGGAGTCGAGGACGGAGAGCTGCCCGCTGCGGCTCCGATCGCCTCGATCGTGGAACTCCTCGTCGGTGCGATCCTCGTGCGCATCGTCGCGCGCCCGGAGGCGGACGACGGCGAGTCGGAGCGCCTCATCGACGTCGTCCTCGGGCGGTACGCGCCCGAACACGACGCGCTCGATCGGACCTGAGCTTTCCGCCGACGCAACTCCTCAAATCCGCGCGTCGCGCGCGCTTCTCAACCATCGGAACCGGTCCCACCCGACGTTCTTGAGGAGTTCGGTCCGGGGGCGGGTCCGGCCGGCGCGCGCGTGTGCCCGCCCCGAGGATCCGGGGCGGGCACACCATCGGGCCAGCCGACGTCGGCGCGCCGGCGGGTCAGCGCACCTGCACCTTCAGCTCTTTCGAGCTCGTGGTGCCGGCGGCGTTGGCGAACTCGACGCGGTAGGTGTACGTCCCCGGCGCGTGGCCGGCCACGTACGTCGCGGCACGCTGGGGATTCGGCGATGCCGCCACGAGCGTCTGCTCGTCGATCACGGCGCCGTTCTCGTACAGCGTGTAGGACGTGGCGTTCGTGCCCCACCACAGGTTGGCCGTCACCGTGTAGTTGCCGTCCTTGTCCCAATTGTCGTGCGAGAGCACCGGCGCCGCGGGAGCGGCGTCCTTCACCCTGACCGTGACCGAGGTGGTCGCGGTCGACCCGGAGGCATTGACGAGTTCGCCCGTGTACACGTACGTGCCGTTGGGCTTGCCCGAGAGGGCGACCGTCTCGAGCTGCGCGCGCGGCGAGTCGGGCGAGAGCAGCTCGGTCGAGATGAGCTCGCCGTTCTCATAGAGCCGGAACACCGATCCGTTGACCCCGTACCAGAGGTTCATCGAGATCGTGAAGGCTCCGTCGTGTAGCCCGGTGTTCCATCCGCTGTCGGAGGACAGGGTGCCGCGTCCGGGCTTGGCTGTGCCCCCTTCGTCCTCGAACACCAGCAGCTGCACCGTCTCCGCCGTGACGAGGCCGTCGTGGTTCACCGCACGCACCGTGAAGGTGTGCAGGCCCGCGAGTCCGTCGAGATCGATCGCCTGACCCGGCGCGACGGGGTCCCCGTCGAACGCGATGTCGAGATTGCGGATGCCGGTCTCGGGGTCCTCGGCGGCAACGTCCACGGTGAAGACGCCCGAGTCGGCGAGCAGCGTGCCGTCGGCGGGAACGCCCGACAGCACCGGAGCGGTCGTGTCGGTCGCGCCGTCGGGTGCTCCCGTCACCGCGATCCGGGGCGCCGGCGGCTCCGGCATCCCGTCTCCGATGAAGAAGCTCGGGTGCGGCGGCTGGTTGTAGCCGGTGTTCTGCCACGCGACCGCCACGCGGTACTGCGTGTCGTGCATCAGCGTGCGGATGCGCAGGTCGGTCACCTCCGTCGTGGAGTAGATCCGCATCTCGGTCGAGTCGGCGCTGCGGAACGCGAGCTCCTCACGCCAGTCGCCGAACAGATCCGCCTGCAGGTTGGGTGTCCCCTTCGTCCCGTTGTTCGTCCGGGCGCCGTCCGCCGCGAGGATCACATCCTCCGAGTCCGTCTCCCAGTTCCACTTCGACACCGTCGGGATGCCGACACCGGTCGCGTCCGTCCACTCGTGGTCGACGATCTCGCGCAGCGGGTCGGCGTCGAACCAGGCGAGGAAGTTCGCCGCCGGGATCGACTCCGAGATCAGCTCCCCGGAGGCCGACTTCAGTTGGCCGACGGGCGAGTTCCAGGCCGCGTCCCCGCCGATCGCCCAGCCCTCGGCGCCCGCGTAGCGCGGGTCGATGTCGCCGGATGCCGCACGACCGGTGTCGCGTGTGGCCGGGATGTCCCAGATGATCTCGCCGGTCCGGGCGTCGCGCATCGTGGCCCCGCGGTCACCCGACGAGCCCATGTCCTCGTGCGCCGAGAACACCTCGAGCCCGGGACGGTCGGGGATGAGGTCGGACACGTGCTGTGCGTCTCCATGGCCGAGACCGGTGGAGTAGAGCAGCTGCCCGTCGTCGTCGATCGTGGCCGATCCGAAGACGATCTCGTCCTTGGCGTCGCCGTCGACGTCCGCGACCGACAGGGAGTGGTTGCCCTGTCCGTAGCCGCCGTAGCTGCCGTCGTCGTCCGAATCGAACACCCAGCGGGTGCGGAGGTTCTCGCCGTCGAAGTCGTACGCCGCGATCACCGCTCGGGTGTAGTACCCGCGGCTGAACAGCACGCTCGGGCTTTCGCCGTCGAGGTAGGCGACCCCCGCGAGGAACCGGTCGACCCGGTTGCCGTACGAGTCGCCCCACGCGCCGACGTCTCCGCGCGGCGGCGTGTAGTCGATCGTGTCGATCGCCGCGCCCGTGGCCCCGTCGAACACCGTAAGGAACTCGGGTCCGGTGAGCACGTAGCCGCTGCTGTTGCGATGGTCGGCGCTCGCGTTGCCGATCGGCTGCCCGAGGGCGTCGATCGTGCCGTCTCCGGTCTTCATCACGACCTCGGCGCGCCCGTCGCCGTCCAGGTCGTAGACCATGAAGTGCGTGTAGTGCGCACCGGCGCGGATGTTGACGCCCAGGTCGACCCGCCACAGGCGCGTGCCGTCGAGCCGGTAGGCATCGATGTAGACGTTCCCGGTGTAGCCGGCCTGGGAGTTGTCCTTCGCGTTGGACGGGTACCACTTCACGAACAGCTCGTACTGCCCGTCACCGTCGACATCGCCGACGCTCGCGTCGTTCGCCGAATACGTGTAGGGCTGACCGTCCTTCGTGTACGCGTCGGCGGGCTTGTCGAGCGGCACCGAGAGGTACTCGGCGGTCTGCACGCCGAACTCCCCGGTCTCGGTCGTCTCGACCCCGTCCCGCACCGTCGTCACGAAGTAGACGGATGCCTCGTCCCCTTCGTCGTCCAACAGGTTGGTGGAGTCCGCGATCGGCGCGTCGGTGATCCGCGCACCGTCGCGGTACACGTGGAAGGCGATGCCGTCGGGGTCGGTCCCGAGCATGCGCCACGACACCAGTACGCCGTCGGCGGTCTGCACCGCGGCCGGCGCCCGGTCGAGGTACTCGGCCTGGCGCTGCAGCACCGTGGGTGCATCCGTTTCGAGCTGAGCGGATGCCGCGCCCGCGCCGCCGGCGTTCACCGCGATCACCGTGTAGAAGTACGGGATCGTGGTCAGCACGTCGGTGTCGATGAATCGGTTGCCCGGTGCGATAGCCACCAGTTCGCCCTGCTCACCCGCGACCTCGGAGCGGAAGACGAGCGAGTAGAGCGATCCGACGGGCTGCGCCCACGAGATCTCGAGTTCGCGCTTGTCGATCCGGTCGACCGCGAGGCCGGTCGGAGCAGCGGGGGCGGTGACGTCGGGATCGACGAGCGACACCTCGACGGTGCGCGAGGGCACCGACTCGAGCCCGGTCTGGTCGACCGCGGTCACGTGGTACTCGTAGTCCAGTCCGACCCGCGCGCTCGTGTCGGTGAACTCCGGTTCGGAGACACCCCCGACCAGCTGCGGTTCGGCGTCGAAGGGGGACGTGCGGTACACGTTCCACGACAGTCCCGGCTCGGCATCCCACCGCATGCTCACGGTCGGAGCGGACGGGTCGGCGACGACGTCCGTGATCTCGAGCCCCACCGGTCCGAGCAGGATCGGCGTGACCTCGATGCCGTTCAGACGCGTCCCGGCCGCGACGCCGTACACGCGCACGCTCAGCTGACCGTCCGTGACGAGCACCGGTCCGCGAACGGACTCGTTGACGCTTCCGCGTCCCGCGTTGCCCGTGCCGAACGCGCGACCTTCGAGGTCGAAGCTCGTGCGTGTCGAGCCGATCCAGTCGCCGGAGTACGTCTTCACCGAGTACGTGCCGTTGGGGACGTCGAGAAGGAACGTCGAGCTGTCGCCCGGCAGCACGAAGTCGCGCACGAGGTCGTTCGAGCCTTCCGCCGCTCCGCGGTCGCGTCCGGCGCCGGCGCCGATCGGCACCTCGAAGCCGTAGCCGGGGTCGGCGGCGTAGGCGTCGTCCGGGTTCACCTCGGTGTAGCCCGGCATGAGCGGGTTGCCCGCGAGCTGGAAGTCGAACTTCCAGCGGGCCTGCTTCGTGGTGAAGGTCACGGTCTCACTCGGGGCGGAGTCGCCGCGACCGTTGGTCGCCACGACCCGGTAGCGGTACGACTCCCCTTCGAGGAGCCCCTGCACGATGACGCTCGTCTGCGTCGTGTAGGTCACCAGCGACCAGGTCTGGTCGGGGTCGGCGACGGACTGCCGGTACACCTTGTACACGTCGGCCGTGGCCGCGGCATCCCATCGCAGCTGCGCCCCGGCGTTCGAGATCGACCCGGCCACGAGGTTCGCGGGAGCGGACGGCACCGCGGCGGGCGGGGCGATGTCGATCACCTTGCCGGCGAGCGGGTCGTCGAGGTCCGCGACGTCCTGGGCCACCAGGCGCGCCATCTGGATCGCGCCGTAGTCCTGGAAGTGGGTGTCGTCGATCGTCCCGGCGGGACGGCCGGGGAAGATGCCCGGGTCCACGTGCAGGAACACGGCTTTCGCGGCCTCCGGACCGATCTCGTCGAGGTACGCGCGGCTCGAGGAGGACAGGTCGACCAGCAGCACGCCTTCTTCGGTCGCGAGCTCGATCGCCTTCTCCACGTACTCCGGGAAGCTGACGTTGAACAGACCGGTCGCCGCGTCGAAGCTGCGCCGCGAGACGGGGGTCACGATGATCGGTGTGGCACCGCGCTGGCGGGCGCCCTCGACGTAGACGCGCAGATACTCTTTGTAGTCGGCGGGCGAGGCATAGCGATCGTCGACGCCCTGCGTGGCGTCGTTGTGGCCGAACTGCACGAACAGGTAGTCGCCCGGGCGGATCGCGCGGAGGACCTCGTCGAGGCGTCCCTGGGTGATGAAGTTCTTCGAGCTGCGTCCGCCGATCGCATTGTTGGCCACGACGACGTCCGGCGCGAGGAAGCGTCCGATCATCTGTCCCCAGCCCGCTTGCGGCGCGAACGCGGGGTCGTACGTCTGCACGGTCGAGTCGCCCGTGAGGTAGGCGGTCGTGAGCGTCCCGGCCAGTCGCGCGGGCTGTCGGGTGATGGTGAGGCTGTTCAGTGCGACCGCGGTGCCGGCGATCTCGAGGGTCAGTACCCCGTCGATCAGCGCGATCGGAAACGACATCTCGAGGTACTCGCCCGCGACGTTCGTGGTCGGCTGCACCTTCGCGATCGACTCCGCGGTGATCGCGATGTCGCTCGCCGCCGTCGCGTCACCCGCGACGAGCGAGACGACGTAGTCGCCCGCGCCCAGGGCGACCTCGAACGTGCCACCGGCTGCAGCCACGAAGTCGCCGCGCACGGCGTCGTCGCCGCCGCGGTCGACGTCCGCCGGGTCGGCGATGGGAGCGGCCGAGAATCCGTAGCCCCATTCGTCGCTGAAGGCGGTGGCCGCGGTGACCCCGAGGGCACCGTCGGCGAGCTGACCCGGACCGAAGTCGAAGGTCACCACGTCCCCCGCCGGCAGGGGCGCCGGGGCGGTGTAGACCGACGACACGACCGGTGCGGATGCCGCCGACGCGCCGGCCTGGTTGCGGGCGCTCACGCGATACGACCACTGCGTGGACGTGTCGACGTCCGCATCGGTGTAGCCCGGTGCCTCGGTGGTGGCGATCATGGAGAACGCGCCGTCGGCGCCCGCGCGCTCGATCACGTACTCGTCGCCGTTCGGAACGGCCGACCACGAGAGCACGATGCCGTCGCGCGTGACCTGCGTCACGGCCAGGTCGGCGGGGGCCTCGGGGGCGACGAGCTCGGGGATCAGACCGCTGAGCACGGTGTCCGACGGAGCGGAGACACGGTCGTAGGCGGTCACGGCCACGACGGCGTAGGCGTACGACCCGCCCGTCGTCACGGACTCGTCGCGGTAGGCGGCATCCGTCGTCTCGGCGATCGCGGCGAATGCGCCGACGGTCTCGCCGGTCACGTCCGCGCGCAGCACCCGGTACGACGCGGCGCCGTCGGATGCCGTCCAGGTGAGGTCCACCCCGTTCCATGCGACGCGCGCGGCGGCGACGTCGACGGGCGCGTCGGGCACGACGGGCGCGACGGTGAGGCCGTTGATGTAGGCCCCGAGCCCGCTGCCGGTGAAGCCGACCGTGAGCTGACCGTCGGTGACGGTGGTGCGGAACGTCGCGACCGTGCTCTCCCCCCGCGGGTTCGTCAGCCGCGTCTGGGCGACGCCCTCGAGGGTGAGCGTCGCATTCGTTCCCGACGCGCCCGGGAGGGCGTCGCCGATGGTGACGGTGACGTCGTAGTCGCCCTCGGGAACAGCGTCGAGGAGGAAGCCCCAGTCGACCCCGGCCACGAAGTCCTCGGCGACCGGATCGGGTGGGGTGCGGCTGCCGGTGCGGTCGCGCTCGAACAGCGTCACCCCGTCGGGCACGGTGATGCCGAAGCCCTCCTCGGGGGAGTACAAGGTCGTGGGGGTGACCTGCTGGTATCCGTCGGCGACCGGGCCGGCGGCCGGGCCGAAGTCGAAGCTCCAGGCACCGTCGGCGTCGGGCGGGAGCTCGGCCGACGCGGGGGTGGCGCTGAGCAGCGCCGCGACGAGGGCGGCCGCGGTTCCGATCGAGGCGGCTCGGACGGTGGTACGTCCCGCTCCCGCGCTGCGACGGGCGATCCGCCCGGGCCGATGGGATGACGGGGTCGGATCCGCGCCGGATGCGGCGCGTGAAGACGCGTAGTCCACGGTTACTCCTTGGTCGACTTCGGCAAAGGACGACAGGCGGGGGTCCGCGACGGTGCGGACCCTCGATGTCGGTGAACCGGGTTCGTACGGACTCGAGCCCTGTTCTGTTCGGTTGTGTGATCGGGTGTCGAGCCGGCCATCCTCCGTCCGCCTCTCGGACGGCGAGGATGGAAAGCGCATTCCCGCGGTGTTGCGGGAAGTTTCGCACGCAACCCGTCCCGCTCGCAAGAGCAAGATGAGACGTCTTCTCGAACCGCGTGCCGGTGGTTGCGCGAACGATGCCCGGTGTCCTATGGTCGCTCTGGTAAGCCTTTTCCCGCCGCGGTGCGACGCGGGTCGAACGCCCGGGATCCCGACCTTCGCGGCCGGCGACGCTCCCTCGCCACAGGTGGCCCCTTAAGCCCGTCGCGCGCCGTTCGGCGCCGACTGCCACACCCCGCCGCCGGCGTGCGTACGGACCGCGCCGGCGGCGGGTCGTCCCCGGCCGGACCCGCGTGGTCGCGGCCAGGCCCCCTCCGCGGAAGACGGGGGACAGCCCCCGTGTGCCGAGTTGGTCGTGCGTCCTAGGCTGACCGCATGACCACCCCTCCCTACGGGCCGCCGCCCACCGGTGCGCCGTCCTCGGCCGCGATGTCGCCCGCCGACGAGAAGCTCTGGTCCACCCTGGTTCATTTGGGCGGGCTCTTCTTCGGCTTCCTCGCCCCGCTGATCGGGTACCTCATCCTCAAGGACCGGGGCCCGTTCGTCCGCGCGCACACCGCCACGGCACTCAACTTCCAGCTGACGTTGCTCATCGCCTACGTCGTGGGCGGCATCCTGTCGATCGTCGTCATCGGGCTCTTCGTCATCCTCGCGGCCTATGTGCTGAACATCGTGTTCTGCATCGTCGCGTCGGTGAAGGCCAATCAGGGTGACTGGTACACCTACCCGCTCACGATCCGCTTCATCAGCTGACCCCCCTTCGGCCGGCGGAGGCGGTCGCGGCGGCGTGTGGGCGCGGCATCCGCTGACCTAGAATCGGGGATGTCGCGCATCGCGGCGTCCTGCGGATTCCCGCGCCCCACACCCGACCATTGGAGCCACCGTGGCCGAGCAGTCCCGCCTCGACAAAGTCATCGCCCTCGCCCGTCACCGCGGGTTCGTCTTCCAGGCGGGCGAGATCTACGGCGGTTCCCGCTCGGCGTGGGACTACGGTCCCCTCGGGACGGAGCTGAAGGAGAACATCCGCCGCCAGTGGTGGCAGACGTTCGTGCGCGGTCGCGGCGACATGGTGGGCCTCGACTCGTCGATCATCCTGCCCAAGCGCGTGTGGGAGGCCTCCGGCCACGTCGCGACCTTCACCGACCCGCTGGTCGAGTGCCTCCAGTGCCACAAGCGCTTCCGCGCCGACAACCTCATCGAGGACTTCGAGGCGCGCAAGGGGCGGAAGGCCGAGAACGGCCTGGCCGACATCCCGTGCCCCAACTGCGGCACGAAGGGGCAGTACACCGAGCCCAAGGCGTTCTCGGGCCTGGTCAAGACCTACCTCGGCGTCGTCGACGACGAGTCCGGCCTGCACTACCTGCGCCCCGAGACGGCGCAGGGCATCTTCGTGAACTTCTCCAACGTGCTCACCGCGTCGCGGAAGAAGCCGCCGTTCGGCATCGGCCAGGTCGGCAAGGCATTCCGGAACGAGATCACCCCGGGCAACTTCATCTTCCGCACCCGCGAGTTCGAGCAGATGGAGATCGAGTTCTTCACCCCGCCCGCCGACGCCGGCGAGTGGTTCGAGCACTGGGTGGAGGAGTGCTGGAACTGGTTCATCGACCTCGGGATCGACGCGGCGAACATGCGCCGTTTCGACGTGCCGGAAGAGGACCGTGCTCACTACTCCGCCGGCACGATCGACGTCGAGTACCGCTTCGGCTTCCCGGGCAAGGAGTGGGGCGAGCTCATGGGCGTCGCCAACCGCACCGACTACGACCTGAAGAGCCACACCGAGGCATCCGGCCAGTCCCTGACCTACTTCGACCAGGCCTCGGGCGAGAAGTACACGCCCTACGTGATCGAGCCGTCGTTCGGTCTCACCCGCGCGATGATGGCGTTCCTCGTCGACGCGTACCGCGAAGAAGAGGCGCCGAACGCCAAGGGCGGCACCGACACCCGCACGGTCCTCGGCCTCGATCCGCGTCTGGCTCCCGTGAAGGTCGCGGTGCTGCCGCTGTCGCGCAACGAGAAGCTCTCGCCCCTGGCCCGCGACGTCTCGGATCGACTCCGCGCGCAGGGCTGGGTGACGGACTTCGACGACGCCGGCGCGATCGGCCGCCGCTACCGCCGCCAGGACGAGATCGGCACGCCGCTGTGCGTCACGGTCGACTTCGATTCGCTCGACGACGAAGCGGTGACCGTGCGCGACCGCGACACCATGGCCCAGGAGCGCGTGCCGCTCGAGGGTCTCATCGGCTACCTGTCGGAGCGCCTGCGCGGCGCCTGATCGGCCGGCGGCGTGCACGCCGTCCCGTACCGAACTCCTCCGATCCTGCCCGCAGCGGCGGATTCGGGGGAGTTTCGGCGTGTGCGGTGCCGGATCTGAGGAGTTCGGTCCCGGCGTAGGGGAGCGGATGCCGGATCTCCGCCTGACGGGGGAGGCGTCGGCGCCGACGTCGACCTACCGTCGGAGTATGGATGTCGCGTCGATCATCATGGGAATGGCCATCGCCTCGATCGCGTGGATCTGCTTCGTCCCGTGGACGAAGCTCCGCGAGCTGCGCGAGGCCGAGGAGCGTGCGGCGGCCGAGGGCCGCGATTCCGACCCGGCCTGAGGGCCTGCCGTCGCTGGGTGTCGCGCGCCGTGGGGTGACGTCCCGGGTGGTGGTGGAGTTTTCGGCGGAGTCGTTGGTGTCGTTGACGCTGGCGAGCCATCGTGCGTGGTCAAGATGAGTACCGATC